>JAYTMM010000381.1:0-3336 GCA_043728555.1 Pseudobdellovibrionaceae bacterium | reverse complement strand
GTACTGTTGTTTGTTGATATCTTAAATTTTACTGAATATTTCAAACTTGCGGCAAATCTGAAATAATTTGAGCAGATAATTTCTTAAGCGCTTCGAACGATTCGTTGATTGATTTCTTTGCAATGACTTGCGCTTTAACTTCGTCTGGCGCAAATCCAATCATCTGAAAATATTCAAATTGTTCAGCCAAAGATTTCTCGAATCGGTCTCTGTAATTTTGCGGCACTTGCGAAATCATTTGCGACCATTCAGTCGTCGCAGTATTTTGCTGAGCCATCTGCGCCAACAACATATAGATCAAATTCACTGATTCAGAACCCACTGCACGATCATTTTTAGCATCGACAGATTTTTTAATCATCGATATTTTTTGATCAACCCTTTTTTTAAATTGAGGGCCATGATTAATTTGTAGATAATTTTTAAAAAACACGGCACACATCACGCCTATCATTAAAGCTAATGATCCGAATAAAATCTGCAAGCGGTACTGTTGCCAAGAAAACGAGCCTGGCAATTCCAGAACGGGTTTAAATTCAGTAGAAACATTTTTGTTGTCTGTGCTTGTAACCGCCGTTTTTGAATTTGCAATACTATTTACAGTGCCTTCAGTAATATTCAGTTTTAAACTTTCAGTCGTTTTTGTGACATATTTTTTTTCTGTCGGATCAAAATATGAAAATATAATTTGTGGAATTTCAATATCGCCTTTGTTCTTGGGAACTAATAAAATTTCAAATTCTTTATAACTCTGCCCGTTTTTAAAAAATTTTGATTCGCTTTTTGTGTCGTAGACCTCAAGCCCTTCAGGCCAATTGATCGGCGGTAGCTCGATTAATTTTGCATTACCCGAACCCTCAAACCGCACTTTCAAAGTAAATGGCTGATTCGCTGGAAACTGTAAGCCTTCGACCTGTGTTTGAATTTGAAATTGCCCGACAGCTCCTGAAAAACTTTGTGGCTTACCTTCGATAGGCAACGGCAAAACTTTGATTGAAGTACGCCTAGAGGCCCGCGTGTATTCTTGCAATTGCCCCCAACCAAATTGCGTTTGCAATCTGATTTTACCTTTAATTTTAAATTCATCAACGACAGCAACACCCGCTTTGATCGGAAACAATGCGTGACTGGCCAGCAAACCTTTTCTGAATCGGACGCCGTTGACGATCTCGTCAACAAATTGCAAATTAGGAACTTCTTCGATAATTTCTTTCCAGAAACCTTTTAAATCCGGAAACTTCGCACGATCAATGGCTTCTAAATTTCCGCGTGTATAAATATACCAATTTGCCGTGATTTGTTCGCCTTCATAGACTTCTTTTTTATCAATATCTAAATAAATAAAATACGATTCTTTTTCATTCACATCTAATTTTTTAGATTGAACTTCAACGGGATCTTGAACGGCACCACCAAAAAATTGGTTCAATGGATTTTGCTGACCGCCATTATTACCGCGACCACCACGATTTGGCTGCCCCAATTGTTTTTGCATATCTTCAATCATTTTTTGGCGCTGTTTCATGAGCTGTGAAAATACATCGTCATCTTCTTCTTCACCGGGAGCCGACGGTTGCATTTGCTGCGGACGATTTCGACCACGAATATTTTTTTGATTTTGTGATGTCGCAGAAACACTGATTTTTTGTGGAGCCGTTGCGATCGTTTTACCATTCACATTCACTTGAAATGATGGGATCGTAACAAAGCCTGCTTTTGTCGCTTGAACTATGTAATCATACTGCTGCGAAACTGTTTTTGAAAACTCGGTCTTGCCATTGACAATATTCATTCTTGATGATGACGATTGCCCCGAATTTTGTGCCTGCAATAAATTAAGTCCCGCAGTTTGCGGAAACTCTGGATCAGTGACATTTAAATCTTCATTGGATTGAACCATCAAAGTAATTTGAATTTGATCACCCACACCGACAGATTCAGGGTTTACTTCAACACTTAAATTTACCTCGGCTTTGGCCAGATTTGAAAATATTAAAATTGAAAAAAATAAAAAATAAAAAAACGGATTACCAATCTTTTTCATTCTTATCCTCTTTGCGTTGTTCTTTTTTATTAAACTGAGACCTAATTTTTTGATCTTGCTGAGACAGCTCGCCCAATATTTTTTTAACATCGCCTTCGGTCAACTGATCACCCTTATACGGTCGAGGTTTGTATTTTGCAGTCGACTGGCGATCTTTACCTTTGTCTTCTTTTTCTTTTTTATCTTTACCGTCTTTGTCTTTATCATCTTTCGGATCGTCTTTTGATTTTCCGTCTTTGTCGTCTTTTTTTTCGTTTTCTTTATCGTCTTTGCCTTTACCCTTGTCGCCTTCTTTTTTATCTTTACCATCTTTTTGATCTTGTTGCTGTTGCTGAATTAACAATTCAATATTGTGTTTTGTTTCAATGGATGACGGCAAAATATCCAGTGCCGCTTGATAATGCTCAAGCGCTTCTGGTATTTTTTTTTGCGATCCTAATAAAACACCTAAATTGTATTTGTACTTAAATTTTTCTTCGTCGGTTACAGCATGACTTAATGCCGACAATAAACTTTTTTCGGCGTCAGATTTTTTCTCAACCAAATCAAAAGTAATTCCTAAATTTGATTCAAGCCCAGAGGATTCTTGGTTTTCAAGAGCTTTCAATGCAAATTCGTGTGCTGATTCTTTTTGTTTTAATTCCATTGCTCGTCGAGACAACCAATCATTATAAAATGCTTTAACATTCACAAATTCGTTATTAGGATCTGATATTTTCTGACATGAAAATAAACCTGATATCATGAAAAGTAATACAGACAATGTAAAAATATTAAGTTTCATATTGCCCTTTCCATGGTCGTAAAATTTGATTGCGTTCAGAAATGAGTAAACTGAGCCAAATTAAAATAAGCCCCAACAACAACGGATACGTAAATTTTTCGTCGTACTGCGTGGCTACTGAGGATGCGAATTGTGTTTTTTCGTACAAATTAATATCGTCAGAAATTTTTCTTAAATGATCTCCACCAAAATTTGAAAAATAAAAATGACCTTGGCCTTTGTCAGCCAGCGATTTTAAAAAATCACCCTTCATTTGCGTAATTATAGTCTGGCCCGATTTATCTTTTCTCATTCCCGTTAAATTACCATAACGATCACGTGCAGGGATTGTTCCGCCCTTTTCTGTGCCGTAGGCCACCGTGATAATATGAAAACCTTCTTTGGCTAATTTGTCTGCGATTTCAAGTGCGCCGGGTTCTTGGTCTTCGCCGTCTGAAACAACCAAAACAATGCGCGTTGTTTTTAATGTTTGATCCTGAGTGACTCCACCTTTTTCAAAAGCTTCTTT
>JAYTMM010000380.1:0-2978 GCA_043728555.1 Pseudobdellovibrionaceae bacterium | reverse complement strand
CTGAATTCAATTGGGGAAATGCTTTCGTCAGAAAATCTTGATTTGAATATTTCGCTGGATAATTTTATGAACACACAAGAAAAGAAAATGATCGAATTTGTTTTAAAAAATACACCTGACATTGATTCTGCGGTTACAAAATTAAAAGTATCAAAATCAAATCTCTATAAAAAAATAAAGGATCATGGAATTATTTATGGATAATTTTTCAGGCTGGGAAAGTCCCATTTACCGACAAACAGTCTTAATTGTGCTGGCGGCATTGTTTATTGGAGCAACCATTAATTTTTTCTTTAGAAAAAAGAATCAATATTCGATGGTGGCATGGGCTTCGATTAAAAGCTGGTTGATCTTTGCGCCGCTGATGTTTGGCTTGATGGGGTTACGAGAACCTTTTCCAATTATTGTTATGACTTTGCTTGCGCTATTTGGTGCTAAGATATTTTTTCAAATTATGGGGATGTTCCACAAAAGTTATTTTGTGTACATTTGTTATCTGGGCATTATCGGTCTTGGCTTTGCCAGCAGCAAAGACAATTTAGTGATCTACAACATAATGCCAATGTTGGTTCTGGGTTTGTCATGTTTAGTTCCGCTGATTCAGCGCGATTACAAAAATATGATCCAATATATTTCATTAACATTGTTAGGTTTTATTTTTCTGGGTTGGTCATTTTTGCATTTGGGTTTGATTTTAAATTTCGAAAACGGAATTTACCAATTCATGTATTTAATTATTTTAACAGAATTTTGTGATAATACCAATTTATCAATCAGCCGTTATTTTCGCGGCCCCCGAATTTTGGCCGAAATCAGTTCCAGACGAACTTTGGCTAGCACTGCATTTTCAATTTTTTTAACGATTGTTTTAGCCTATGCAATGCGCCACCTTTTACCTGATCGCAGTGATCGCTATTGGCTTGCCGCAGGCATCATCGCATCATTCGGCGGCGTCATCGGTGATCTGGTGATGTCAGTCGTTCGAAAAGACGCCGGTGTTAAAATCGTGGGCCCCTTTATTTTAGGTCGCGGAGATTTTTTACAACGCATGGATCGTTTGATTTTTGTTGCACCGATTTATTATTTCGTAATGCTGGCATTGGATAAATTGTAATGCGTGAATGGGATTACAACAACGACCAATGGACCAAACTGCCAGCGCACATGAAACATTTGCCGCTGTTTACCCAGCACTATGATTTAACCAGCAGATTCATTCGTTTTATTTGGTCGTTGATATTAAAAAATTGGTTTTATACAATGTATATTCGCCTGAGTGTTCAGGGTGGTAGCTTCGATGAACTTTATAAAAAACATAAAAAATTAATTATTATTTCAAATCACGCATCACACTTGGATGCCATTTCAATTGCAGCCAGCATTCCCCGTTTGCAATGGATGACTTTATATATCGCGGCAGCCAAAGATTATTTTTTTTCAAATCCATTATTCACTTTTTTTTCACAACATTGTTTGGGTGCAATTCCGATCGATCGAAAAGATAATAAGGGCGAAGCCGTCAATTTAATTATCACGCTGCTGACAGAACTGGATCGGATGTGGTTAATTATTTTTCCCGAAGGCACCAGATCCAAAGACGGCAAAGTTCACGAATTCAAACGTGGTATCAGTATATTTGCCGAGAAAACAAAAACTCCGATTTTATTTTTATATATCGATGGCAATTCACGATTGTGGCCCAAAGGCGCTTTTTTTGCAAAACCCGGTAAATTAACTGTGCATATCGGCCCCGTTCAGGAACCCACAAATATTGATACTGTTTATCAAAATTATTTGGCATGGGTTAAAACGATTGATCCCACCGTCGTACCCGATGACATGACTGACGAAAATGAAATAGAAAATAAATCAAAAAATTTACAGCAATTAACAACCGAAGACGATACTCAAAATGAATCTTAATCAAATTTCAGAATTCAAATCAAAAAATAATACTGTTCAAATAAAAATTGCAGATTATGAAATCTGCGCGATACCCACCGGAATTTTTGGCCTGGATGGCGGCGCCATGTTCGGGATGGTTCCTAAAGTCTTGTGGGAAAAATCAAATCCTGCCGATGAACACAATCGCATCCCGATGGAAGCACGTGCTTTGTTATTAAAATCAAAAAATCGAAATATTTTAATTGATACGGGTAACGGATCTGATTTCATTCAAAAATACGGTGAAAAATTAGGTTCTAAATTTTCTGAAATGTACGGCATCGATCCGAATGGTCCTACGTTAATCGGTTCATTAAAAAAACAGAATCTGTCGCCTGAGCAGATCACGGATGTGATACTGACACATCTGCATTTTGATCATGCCGGCGGCGGCACTTGCGCCGTAAATAACGAAATTACAGCGACATTTCCAAATGCAAAATATTATTTACAAAAAACAAATCTGGATACTGCGGAAAATCCAAATAAGCGCGAAAAATCCAGTTATTTATCTGCGAATTTTGAACCACTGATTAAATCAAATCAGCTTCAGCTTCTATACGGAGCTGAAAAAAATATTTTACCAAATATTTCAGTCACGGTTTCAAATGGTCACACTCAAGGTCACCAAGCCGTCATCATCGAAGATGACTCCACACGATTAATTTATTGCGGCGATGTGATCCCAACATCCAGCCACGTACGCAGTGCGTGGATCATGGGTTACGATCTGGATGCCTTAAAATTAATTGAAGAAAAATCTGATCTACTGAATTTATCAAAAAATAAAAAGACCTATTATTATTTTGAACATGATCCCTATTGTGATCTGGCAACAGTCATTACAGACCGCGATGATTTCAAAGTTCATGAAAGATTTAATCTTTTATGATTTTACAACTTAAAAATTTTTTCACAAAAGTCGGCGAAGAATTCAGTGACATTGGTTTTGCTGCTGGCAGTCTGGCCTTTTCAACATTGTTTGCGATGGTTCCGTTTTTGATTGTGATATTAGCGTTTTTTCAGGCCTTCGG
>JAYTMM010000379.1:0-7057 GCA_043728555.1 Pseudobdellovibrionaceae bacterium | reverse complement strand
TTAAGACGTAAGGATTTTTAAAAATGTCGATTGTTGCAGAGCTCAGTGAAATAAAAAAACAGATTGCCGAACTGGATCAGTTCGCGGTCGAGCTTCGGGGGTACCTTTGACCTCGATAAAAAGAAAAAACGCCTCGAAGAACTAGCTATCGCTGCTGAAAATCCAGAACTATGGACCAAACCCGTAGAAATGCAAAAATACAACAAAGAAAAAAGTATTTTAGAAAAATCATTTTCTGAATGGAACTCATTTCATAACAAACTTGAAGATTCAAAAGTACTTTTGGAAATGGTAGTCGATGCCAATGATGAAGATACATTTAAAGAAGTGAAATCAGAAATTAAAGCCGTTCAAAAAATCGGTGAATCCTTAGAATTAAAACGAGTCTTGTCCGGAGAGCTGGATACAAACAATACATACATTTCAATCAACTCAGGTGCCGGCGGTACAGAAAGCTGCGACTGGGCCGAAATGCTTTTGCGAATGTACACACGCTACGCGGATAAAAATGGATATCGTTGTGAAATTTTAGACATGACTGATGGTGAGGGCGCCGGAATTAAATCGTGTACGCTTTTAATTTCAGGTGAATATGCCTATGGGTACATGAAAGCTGAATCCGGTGTTCACAGACTTGTGCGAATTTCGCCGTTCGATTCAAATGCGCGCAGACATACTTCGTTTGCCAGTGTTTTTGTATGGGCCGAAGTCGATGATGATATTCAAATCGAAGTTCGTCCGGATGACATCGATGTTGAAACGTACAGATCCAGCGGTGCCGGCGGGCAGCACGTCAATAAAACAGATTCTGCCGTTCGCATGCGACATCGTCCATCAGGTATTGTGGTATCTTGTCAAACGCAACGTTCACAAATTCAGAACCGTGAAAAAGCTTTGAAGATGTTGAAGGCTGCATTGTACGAAAAAGAAGTTGAAAAAAGAAACCAAGAAAAAGACGCCATGAATTCGACAAAAAAAGCGAACGAATGGGGATCGCAAATTAGGTCGTATGTGATGCATCCTTATCAGATGGTGAAAGATCACAGAACCAGTTTTCAAACCAGCCAAGTCGGTGACGTGATGGATGGGTATTTGAATGAATTTATTATGTCGTATTTGAAAGCGCAAATCACTGGAACTTTAACAGCTACATTAGGGCAAAATTCTGCAGGCGATGATGATCTCTAAAATAAAACTTTATTTTTGGTTAGCTTCAAAATTATTGTTTAACCGAAAATTTTTTTTCGGAGGATCAGCGCCGCTGTCTATCTTTGGCTTGATTCTGGGTGTTGCTGCGCTGATTGCCAGCCAATCAGTGATGCGTGGATTCGAAGTCAGTCTGAAAAAAGCAATGATTGATGTCACTGCTGATTTGCAAATTGTCAAAAAAGGTAAGTTGATTGACGACTGGAACGAATTTTCTGAAAAAATAAAAAAAATCGAACCTGATGTTATAGATATCGTCAGATTTGCTTACGCCGAGGCCGTGCTGGCGCATAAAGGTCATGTTGCTGGCGTTTTGGTTCAAGGAATGAATTCGGCAGAATTATCGCGTGTATTAAATATTTCAAGCCGACTTCGTGAAGGTCGATTGCCGCAGGCGACCAACGAAATTGCGATCGGGTTGGGGCTAGCTAAGAAATTTTCATTGAAAATAAACGATAGTGTTTTTTTGGCTGTGCCACTGTCGACGCCATTTGAAAGCCAAACTTTTCGCAGGCAATCCGCAGAATTTATTATTTCAGGCATTGCTGACTTGGGTAAAAATGACTGGAATGACAGATTGATTTTGGCGAATTTAAACGATTTACAAAAATTAATCGAAATTGGCGACCGGTACACGGGCGCTTTTTTAAAAATTAAAAATTCAGATTTAGCTCATGACACTTCGCTAAAAATTTCGGACCAATTGGGCGCCAGATATAATGTGATGAATTGGTTCGATGTGAACCGCAATTTATTCGAAGCCGTAGGTCTTGAAAAAATTGTCATTTTTTTCGTTGTTTTTTTAATTGTGATCGTTGCAGCCTTTAATATTTCCAGCACGCTGTATGTTTTAATCAGGCAGCGTTACAAAGATATTTCGATTTTAAAAACAGTGGGTCTGTCGCAAACCGCAATACGTAAACTGTTTTTAATCCAAGGTTTTATTGTGGGCACGGTGGGGTGTCTGTTTGGATTTTTATTGGGTTTATTGCTGTGTTCGGGTTTTATGTTTTTGCAACAGCATTTTTCATTAATTTCTGGTTCTGTTTACAAAATTGATCGCATTGATGTCAGTATCAGCGGATTTGATTTTTTAATTATTTATATTGCTACGATGTTAGCGTGTTTGTTAGCTGCATATTTTCCGGCAAAAAAAGGTGCAGCACTTGAAATTGTTGAAGGGTTAAGGGAAGACTAATGATTATAAATGAACAACCAATTTTACAAACAATTGACGTCACAAAAATTTATTCATCAGCTGCAGCTACAGAATTACATGTTTTAAATCAAGTGAATATTCAAATTCAAAAAGGCGAAGCCGTGTGTTTGCTGGGTGCTTCGGGTGCTGGAAAATCAACTCTGTTGCAAATTCTGGGTACGTTGGATCGACCCACTGTGGGAGATGTTTTATTTGCTGGCGAATCGCTTCTGAAAATGAATGATGAACAGTTAGCGAAGTTTCGGAACGAAAAAATGGGCTTTGTTTTTCAATTTCATCATTTGATTCATGAATTCACTGCGATTGAAAATGTAATGCTTCCGTGTTTGTTAGCCGGCGAGTCAAGATCTGAAGCTTTTGAAAAAGCACAATACTGGCTGAATCATTTAGGTTTGGCAGAGCGAAGTTCGCATTACCCGAATCAATTGAGCGGCGGCGAATTGCAAAGAACTGCGATTGCCAGATCTTTGATCAGAAATCCGCAGATATTGCTTGCTGATGAGCCAACTGGAAATTTAGATTCAGAAAATTCTAAAAAAATTCAAAATTTATTTTTCGAGTTGCATAAACAACTCGGATTGACTTTGATTGTCGTGACTCACGATCTTGAATTTTCAAAGCTGTTTTCAAAGATTTATCAGGTCAAAGATGGGCATTTGACATCAAACTAAAGTCTCGTTAGCCTTTTATTCGTGTTTAAAATAAATATATTCAAGTCATTAAGAAAATTCAGTTTTTTGTTATTTTTATCAGTCTTTGTTTCTGCATTTTCAACCACGGCTAAAACAAAAACAATTCAAAAAACAAAGCCTGCAAAATCAAACGCAATAACATCATCATCTGCGGCAACGATTCAAAAAATCGAAATCACAGGGCTTAAGAAAATTGAAAAAGACGCCGTCTTGCAAAAAATTACATCTGTCGTCGGTCACAAATTTGACACAGCTTTAATTGCTAAAGACATCCAAACTCTGTTTCGAATGAATTATTTTGTTCAAATCGAAGTCGAAAAAGAAAATACAAGTGGAAATGGTGTTAATTTAATTTTCAAATTGGTTGAAAAACCTGTTGTTTCAGAAATTGTTTTCGAAGGTAATAACGAAATCAAATCCGAAGACCTTGAAACGCAATCTGCGCTTAAAACTTTTGAAGTTGTTAATTTTACAAAAATTCAAACGGCTGTGCAAAAAATTGAAAAGCACTACGAAGACAAAGGTTTTTATTTAGTCAAAGTTGAATCGGTCATCGAAGACGTCCAAAAAGACGAATCAGTTAAAGTAAAATTTATCATCACTGAAAACGAAAAAGTAAAAGTTAAAAAAATTACTTTTTTGGGAAATCAAAAAATCAAAGACAGCGAATTAAAAAATGATCCGCGCATGTTTACGAAAGAAGCGGGTTATTTTTCATTTATCAGCAGTTCGGGTTCTTACAAGCAAGAAGCTTTCGATAATGACCTGCAAGTTTTAAAATATATTTATTGGAACCAAGGCTTTCTGCAAGTCAAAATTGATCGCCCGATTGTGACAGTAACTCCCGATAAAAAATCAATTTACGTCACTTACCATATCGAAGAAGGTGATCAGTACGCTGTCGGCGAAGTCGATTTTGCTGGCGACATGTTGTTCCCGAAATCAGAATTGTATGATGCTGTTAAAATCAAAGACAATACGGTATTTTCTGTCGAGGTCATGCGTAAAGATATCACGGATTTACAGGCTAAATACGGTGACTTGGGATATGCCTTTGCCAACGTGATCCCCAGATATAATTTTCACGAACAAGAGAAAAAAGTCGATTTGGTTTTTGAATTTGAAAAAGGTAACAAAGTTTATTTTGGCGATATCAGCGTAACAGGTAATTCAAAAACGCGTGATAAAGTTTTACGACGTGAATTAAAAATTGAAGAAGGCGAACTGTACAATGAAACGCGCAAACGTCAGTCTCAGGAAAACATTCAGCGCTTAGGTTTTTTTGATGAAGTGAATTTTAAAACCAGCACGCCACCCGAAAAACCAGATCAATTAAATATTGAAATCGTTGTCAAAGAACGTAACACCGGACAAATTCAGCTGACAGCAGCCTACGGCAGCACGCAAGGCATGAGCTTGGGTGGGTCAATTATTCAAAATAATTTTCGTGGTTTAGGTCAAGCGCTTGAAGCCCGAATTGATGCATCAAAAAATCGCCAAGATTATAAAATCAGTCTGACAGATCCGTATTTTCACGATACAAAATGGTCCGCAGGATTTGACGTTTTTTATTTGGAAAACAAAGAGCGCCCTAATTATGATATTCGCAAGACAGGCGGCAATGTCCGATTCGGTCATCCGATTTTAAATGATTATACGCGTGCATTCTTACGTTATAAATTAGATAAAACGGATCTTTTTGAAAATGAAAATACGGACCCTATTATTTTTCCACTCAGTACGGCGCGTGGGGTTACAAGCTCAGCAACATTAACGCTTGAATACGACACCAGAAACGATCGAATGACGCCATCAAAAGGAATTTATACAGATGTTTCTTACGAGCGTACAGGTCTGGGTGGCGATTTACGGTACCAAGTTTTTGCTTCGCATTTTCGATTTTTCCAAAATTTGTTTTGGGATGTTGTTTGGCGTAATAATTTAGGTTATCAAAATATTCAACCACTTGATGATGGCGGAGACGTACCATTTTCAGAATTATATCAAATGGGTGGCCCGTACACGCTGCGTGGTTTTGGTTCAGGCGGAATTGGTAAACGTGTTTTTTCTCAACTCAGATACGACAAAATAAATACACCCGGAAATGTGTATTCGAATCCAACATTGGCTGAAGATAAAAAAATATTGGCTTCAAATTTTGTTGTTGGTGGTACGAAGCAGGTTTTGTTTCAATCTGAAATCCAATATCCACTGATCAAAGAAGCCGGATTAAATGGTGTTTTCTTTTACGATATTGGTCAGGCCGAAGACGATATTTCGCAATCAAATTTTTTGAGCGATGTGGGTATGGGTTTTCGTTGGCAATCTCCGTTGGGGCTTTTGCGCTTTGAATGGGGCTGGCCATTACAAACAGATAAATTCAATTCAGATTCTGTAAACTTTGAATTTTCGATCGGTCCTCCATTTTAATTTTAGATTTTTAAACAAACGTATTTTAATACAAAGAAGGAGTTTTTATGAACAAAATGATTTTAGGTACTCTGACAGTTGCAATGTTAATGTCTTTAACGGCTCGTGCTGAATTTAAAATGGCTGTGGTTGATACACAAAAAGCCATTTTAGATACTAAGGCAGGTAAAAAGGCTGACGAAGAGTTGAAAAAAGAAGGCGAAAAACGCCAAAAAGAAATTGAAAAAAAACAAGCTGATGTTAAAAAATCAGAAGAAAATTTAGATAAAAAAAGATCAGTTTTATCTGAAGAAGCTTTCAATAAACAAGCCCAAGAATTACAACAAGACGTCATGAAATTACGTCAATCAGCACAAAAAGCTCAGTCTGAATTACAAAAAAAGGAAGCTGACTTGTTGGCTCCGATTGCAGATAAAATGAAAAAAATTATTGAAAAAATAGCTAAAGACAAAGGTTTTGCAATGGTCATTCAAACAAACCCAGTGCAAAAAACTGTTGTTTATTCAGCTGCTGAATATGATATTACGGCTGATGTTGTTTCTGCTTTTGATAAAGAAAAATAATTTTTTAATTTATTTAATTTTATTATGAAAATACATCCATCAAGTGTTTTATCCAAAGACGTTATCCTTGAAGATGGCGTCGAAATCGGACCTTATTGCAATATTCAAGGCCATGTTAAAATCGGCAGCGGTACCTTCATTGAAGGTCATGCAACGATAGGTTCCAGATATGGTATTGTTGAAATCGGTAAAAATAATCACATTTCACCGGGCGCAGTTTTGGGCGGTCCGCCGCAGGATATCAGTTACAAATCTGAACCTACAAAATTAATCATTGGTGATAACAATATTATTCGAGAATTCACAAGTTTAAATTTGGCGACATCAAAAGGTGATGGCTCAACCAACATCGGCAGCAATTGTTATTTTATGGCCTATTCGCATGTTGGACACGATTGTAAAATTGGTAACAACGTTATCGTTGCTAATAATTCTCACTTTGGTGGACACTGTGAAGTCGAAGATAACGTTGTGATTGGCGGAGTCTGTGCCTTTAATCAATTTTCTAAAATCGGAAAATATTCTTTTGTCGCAGGCTCTAGTATTGTGAATAAAGATATTTTACCATTTTCTCGAGCACAGGGTAATTACGCTATCGTCAGAGCCACCAATAAAGTGGGGCTTTTACGCAAAGGTTTTGCCAAAGAAGAAGTATCAAATATTCATAAAGCGATTCGTATTGTTGTGATGGGCGCAGGAACTGTCGATGAAGCCGTTGCTCGTATTCAAAGTGAATGTCTTCAGTCTGAAAATATTAAATATTTAATTCACTTTATTAAGTCATCAAAAAGAGGCATCGCATTTCGTCGCGGCGGCGAATCTGCAGAGAATGAAAGCGAAAAATAGGCTATGAAAAAAATGCGTGGAGCAGTGATTGGTGTTGGTTATCTGGGAACATTTCACGCGCAAAAAATTGCAGCGAACCCTCGCACTGAATTAGTGGCCGT
>JAYTMM010000378.1:0-3963 GCA_043728555.1 Pseudobdellovibrionaceae bacterium | reverse complement strand
GCAGCAACTCCAGCCGAAATATTTGCGACACTGACAAAATCCATATCGACGGCCAGTGCTGCTGAGTCGTTCGCAATCTGATGAAACAATAAAACCCTTGAGCGCGTATTTAATAGAATCATCGTCGACTGTGCATGCGGGCCACCATCACAAGATAAATACTGATATGTTCCACTAATTTTTGTGGGATCAGAATTAGAGACCCAACCAGCACCTGAAGGTGTAAATGAATCTGAATCTTTCAGCTGAACAGTATCGACAACAGCACTTAAAATCGGTCTTGTGCTTGATGCAGCCAGTGTCAAATTTAATCCGGGGGGAACAAATGTTAGAGGTGTCAAATCAATCCAAGAAGAGCTACTCCACGGGCTACAACCTGAAAACATAAATAGACTTATGATGCTGACCTTGAGCACACTTACAAAATTAAATGTTGTATCTAGTTTGAAATTATTTTTTAAAAACTGAGTCAACATCGTGTGTTTCCTTAATTCGTTACAGTTCGATACAATCACAGCGGATCACGCAAGTGTTCAAATAGCAAATTCTAATGACCAACGTCTGCATGCTGGGATTAAATGACTACGACCAACAGACAGTTCTTCGGTTTGGGATTGATTAATTTACCAGAAAAGTAATTGGTCATTCGATGAGTGAATCAATGCTGAGTGAACTTGTGATTGGAGCATTCGACATGGGTCAAAAGCGCCAGAAACTGACTGCTGAAAATGATTTAACGACGCACACTGATCGCGGCTCGCAGTATGCGTAAGTTTAGCAATATTTGAATTTATTGAAGTTTGGTACAATCGACAGCGACTACATTCTTCATTGATTACATGACACCAGAAGAGTATGAATTTAAACAACTTGCTGCCGCATAAAATCGACTCCACTTTTTCGGGGCCAGATCAGAATGGAGTCTTTACAATTTTCTTTTTGTCGTTTGATTTTTTTTGGTTTACAGGGGTATATTCGAGGCAAGCTAGTGATTGTGAATTTGGATATCTTTAATAAAAAAGTTTCTTTCCCACCAAATTGACGAGAATCAGGCCCGTGAAAGAAGCCTCAACGTCATTTCTGGAGGTTTCTATGAGTCGCTTATTCAGTCTTAGATCAATCATCTTATTCTGCTTCTTATCGTCTTCGGCCTTTGCCAATAGCGTTCTCTCTGGGAGCTATGTTTCGGCTCCAAATTGCAAAGGATTAATTCCCTCAAATACACCCGTTGTAGTTGAAGCCAATGATGGCATATTAATAAAGTATCTAAATACAAAGCTAAGTTATTCAAGTGGTTCATCTTATAGCTATCGTGGAGATACAGAAAATTACATTGATGGAGATTTTAAATCTGAGGGAAGTTTTTATTACATCGAAAAATATGTTAGTGGAAATGGAACCCAATTTGACTATTTAAGATTTGAAATTATAAAAACCTCGTCAGGTGCTTACATACTCTCTGACAATATCTCTTGTGATTTAATCAAAAAATAAATTTCAATATTAATATGGATACTATCTTTTACTGGTTTATATTTTCTAATTGCAATCTGAAGCGAGTCTAGGAAAAACTTGTGGCTTCGTGAAGGTGAAAGACTTAGAACTCGCCAAAGACAGACTCACTTAGACTGGCCCCTACCAATATTTTTTCAGTTTTTTTTCGGCTCTACTTTTTCCTACCTGCACGTCATAATTTCAATTTCAGACAACGCAGTTTTTGAATTTAAAAATAAATCCATGTCCCAAATTCGGGGCTCGGACCAATCTGAATCAATCATGACCAAATATGTTTTATTATTAAATTCAAACGAGGCTGCTGCGACCACGGTGTGACCGCCAAATTTTCTTTCGCCAATTTTTCGTGGTATCCATAAACGATCGTCCATTGTGGGGCTCTGACCATTCAACATTTCTAATGCAAACGGTGAATGATACATGTTCGGACCAATATTAAATGAAACCATCACTGGCGAACCTGTTTTTAATTGGCTTAATATTTTTTCACGCAGCTGATCGTATGAATCAGCGATCGTTTTTTTACAATTAAATCCAAACGTTTTTCCGTATTTATTTAAAATACCTGCAATCGAATAGCGGTGGCGCGGTGTTAAATAATATTCGTTAACAGCACTGACTAACAAACTGCTGCGGCCTTTTTCGCTTGAAATTTTTTGATTTAATTCACCAGTGCCTTGAAATCCAGACAGATTTGTTTGATGTAAAAAATAATTTATAGCATATGCCGTACATGTTCCACCGACTTGTGGATCGGGATTCACAACAGACTGTTTATTCAGACCCACAGACAATGTTTGATCAATATCTGCTGTTTTAATGTAATAAATTTTTTGATCTTGTTTATTTAAATATAATTCATAGGCACTTTGTCCGTCAGGGTGCTTGGCTTCACCGATAAATACGGCTGCTCCGGTTAAAGATGGGTTCATTAAAGGATTTATAGACATCAAACTGACTTCAGATCCTACAGCTAAACTGAATAAGCCCGTTTGTTTTGTTTGCTCAACTTTGACCGAAATATCACCGGCAAATAAACTGTAAGAAGATACTATTAAAATCAAAAAGGTTAAAAATTGACGTCCTAATTTCATAAAGCCAGCCCTTTCAAAAAGTCAGTCAGCAATCTAACACAAACCGCTCCGAATACAGAGACACCTGTTTATAAATACAAAAAAACCTAAGAAGGTTGAAATAAAATTCATAATCGTCTAATGTTTGGTCAGAAAATGACTGGCACGGCAAAAAAAAACATCCAAGATATTTTATCCCTCTGTTTTGATCATGATGATTCAAAACATTCTGTTGTCGTTTATGATACCGATTGTGAACTGGAAAAAATATTAACGACCGCGTACAAACAAGTTTTGCCATCAGCAACGTTTATCAATTTTTACGAAACTACCGCAGATGATATTTTGAAATTATTTTCTGAATTAAAAGCCAAAGATTTAGTTGTTTTAATTCAATCGACAAATTTCAGATTAAATGCATTTCGAATTCGCGTTGAATTATTTAAACAAAGCTTAAAAGTCATCGAACACCCCCGATTGAATCGCATGATCGACGAGCAAATTAATTATTACATTGATTCGTTGGCTTATGATCCGAATTATTATCGTCGCATTGGAGCTGCATTGAAAAATAAAATCGATGCAGCAAATAAATGTATCATTGATACTGGTGATAACAATTTTTTGAATTTTAATTCTGAATTTGAAACGGCCAAATTAAACGTTGGCGATTATCGCGAAATGAAAAATATCGGCGGGCAATTTCCGATTGGTGAAGTTTTCACCGAAGCCAAAAACTTGGAATCCGTCCGTGGTCGCGCAAAAGTATTTTGTTTTGGAGACACATCATTCAACACGAATACCCCAGAAATTCCGATCACTTTGATTATTGAAAAAGGGCAAATCATCGGTTGTGAAAATTCAACCGAAGAATTCGAAATTGTTTTAAAAAATATTCGCGCTGACGAAGGCGTTGTTCGCATCCGCGAATTAGGCTTTGGCATGAACCGAGCATTCACCAAAGACCGCGTCGTCACCGATATTGGCACTTATGAGCGCATGTGTGGCATTCATTTATCATTAGGAGCCAAACATGACAGTTACGCCAAGCCCGAATTAAAGCGCGGCGTCGGCCGTCATCATGTGGATGTTTTTTTGATCACTGAATCGGTCACTTTAGTCAACGATTTGGGATCTGAAGTTGTTTACAAAGACACCCGATGGTGTGTATAAAAGATTTCTTACACAAAAGGAAATTTTATGATTCAAAAAAATCGCATTACGGCCATTGTTAAACAAGCTCAATCAGAAGGTGTCGAGGGAGATTTAAAATCTGTTCTTGAACATTCGATGACTGTTGGCGAATTGATTAAGGCTTTGCAAAAATTTAATCCAGAAACTCCGGTCGAAGTTGAAATCCCCGTCGAGATCGACA
>JAYTMM010000377.1:0-4269 GCA_043728555.1 Pseudobdellovibrionaceae bacterium | reverse complement strand
CAAGCAACTAAAGTTGCCGATTCATTAAAAACGAAAGCTGTTCAGAATTTGGATGAAATCGCAAAATCTATCGACTTCGTTACAATTGCGGCATCAACACAAGCTCACTATGAATTGGCGCAGTTTTTCTTAAATAAAAATATTCCGGTGCTAGTTGAAAAACCAATTGCAGCGACGGCCGAACTGGGAATGCAACTGACAGAGCTTGCTGATAAAAACAAAGTCATTTTTTCAGTCGGGCACATTGAACGTTTTAATCCGGCCTATGATTATTTAAAACAAAATTTTACAGATACAAAATATCTTGAATTAAATCGTTTGGCTCCGTTTCGTATTCGCGGCAGCGACGTCAGTGTTTTGCACGATTTAATGATCCACGATATGGATCTGGTCAATTTTTTATTTAAACAAAAAATTAAATCACATATGATTACGGGTCACAGTTTAATCCGTCCAACCATTGATGATGTGTCGTTACGTCTTGAATTAGAATCTGGAACGCAGGTCACAATTCAAAACTCCAGATTATGTCCGCAAATTATTCGCAATTATCGTGCGATTCAAAAAAATTGCACGCTGTTTGTGAATACAGCAACGCTCGAGGGTGAATTTTTATATTCTGATTCATCGCACGAGAGCTTAATGCGTACAGAAAAAATTCAAATTCCCAAAGTCGATGCTTTGGGTTTGGAAATCGATCATTTTATTTCTGCGGTTGCTGGCGAAAAACCAGTGGCAATCACCGCAATCGAAGCGACGTTGGCCCTTCAGCAAATTGAAAAATTTGTTCAGGAGCTGACTCGTTGAGTTCAGAACCAGTGAATAATCAAAAAAAAATTATGATCATCGCGGCCGAAGCCAGCAGCGCTCATTATGCCGCACAACTGATGAAGCAATGGAAAAAAAATGATACCGATCATTTTTTTTTCGGTGTTGGTTCAAATGAAATGGAAGCCTTGGGTCAGCACCGTATCGGTAAATCCGAAGACATGGCCGTCATGGGTATTGCTGAAATTGTTCGTCATTACAGTTTTTTAAGAAATATTTTTTATAATTTAATTTCATACGCAGAAAAAAACAGACCCGACATTGTTATATTGATGGATTATCCAGATTTTAATTTACGATTGGCAAAAAAATTAAAAGCCATGAATATTAAAATTTTTTATTATATTTCACCGCAGGTCTGGGCATGGCGACAAAGTCGTATTCATGACATCAAAGCGTATTGTGAAAAAGTTTTTTTATTATTTCCTTTCGAGAAAATTTTTTACGATCATTTTCAAGTTCCGAACTCTTTAGTCGGCCATCCGCTATTGGATGATTTGAATCCAGATCTGTTAGACGAAAATAAAATATTTTTTCAACGATCAAAATATGGTATCCAAAAAAACGAAAAAGTTCTAGCACTGATGCCTGGGTCCAGACACAGTGAAGTCGAACAATTGTTTCAAATCCAACAAGATGTGGCCAGAAATCTTTTAAATAAACACAGTCATTTGCGAATTTTAATTTGCGTGGCGCCGCCATTATCCAAAGAATACATTCTGCAAAGAATGGAAAATTTTAATTTGCCCTATATCTTAATTAAAGAAGATCCAAATCTTATGATCTCGATGGCCGATTATGTCTTGGTCGCATCAGGTACTGCGACTTTGATGGTGGGTTTGTTAGAAAAACCCATGGTCATCATGTATAAAATGAAATGGCTGACGGGTATGATTGGCGGCGTGTTGCTTCGGCATTTAAAATTTTTCGGTTTAGTGAATTTGATTTTAAACGAAGAAGTTGTCCCTGAGCGAAAGCAAAAATCTGCGAACGTCAAAGAACTCACGGCACTGATGGATCGTTATATGACAGATTCGATTTATACACATAAAACAATTCAAAAATTAAAATTATTAAAAACATCCTTAGGTGACCGCGGGGCTAGTCTGCGTGTTATCGCAGAGCTTGATCGCTATTTATGATGGACTATTTAAATCCGTACTCTGTTTTTATAGACTTAAAAAACTATTTCTATGATCAAAAAATATTAAAACAAATTCAAACAAAAATAAAAATCATTTCAATTGGTAATTTAAATACCGGCGGTAGCGGGAAAACACCAATGATCCAGTTTTTAGCAGAAGCATTGAATGATCAAAAAATTTTAATTGTCTGCAAAAGTTATAAAGCACTTTTAAAAAAACCAAGTCGTGTTGATTTAACAAGCCAAAATGCTGTTGCAATATATGGTGATGAAGCTTGTTTGTTGCAAAAATTATTACCACAGTGCCAAGTTTGGTCTGGGCCACATAAAACTGAAACTGTCTTTGCTGCACTTACTAAGTATCAAAATTATGACATCATTCTGATCGACGACGGATTCAGTCACCGTAAATTATTTCGTCACCGCGATATCATTTTAGTCGATGCCAGCCGCAAGACGTCGCATTATCAGTTATTCCCCTTAGGGCAAATGCGTGAAAGCTGGAAAACTTTAAAACGTTCTGATTTGGTGATCTTAACTAAAACTGAAGGTTTAACCGAAGAACAAAAAAAATACTTCCACCATAAAATAAATCCTCATCAAAAAAATCTGATTGAGTCACAGTTTAAATCAAATCTACAATCTGAAAATAAAGACTTATTTTTAATAACAGGTATTGCGAACCCCGAAAAATTAAAAACAGATTTGCAACACTCAGGCTATTCGGTTCTAAAAGAAAAATTTTATGCTGATCATTTTGCCTTTCCGAAGTCTGAACAAATCAGGTTACTGAATGAAATCGAAAAAAATAAAAATTTACAGCCCGTGATGACAGCCAAAGATTTGATTAAGGTCACAAATTCTGAATTAATTGGTAAAATCAAACTTGTAGATTTGAAAATTACATTCACAGATCAAGCACGAAAGATTTTAAATGAAAAAATATTATCGTAAATTTGGCGAAATATTTTCTTTCATTTTTTGTTTAATGCCGTGGTGGTTGAATACTTTGCTGGGTAAAACGTTGGCTTTTTTGTGGGTTGATATATTATCATTACGCAAAAAAGTGGTCTACGATAATATTGATCTAGCATTTCCTGGTACTGCAGAAAAAATAAAAAAACAGTGGATGCGCCAAAGTTTATATGTACTTTGTCGCAGTTTTTTTGATGTAATTCGTATTCCACATCTGAAGACATCTTGGATAGAAAAAAACATTAATTTTTTAGGTATCGAAAATTTAAAACCGTATGAAAATTCGGGCGTACTGTTTATGTCATTGCATATGGCCAGTGGTGATTTAGCTGGCGCTGTATTTAGTGAAAAAATAAAACCGCTCAGTTTAATTTCAAAACGTTTTACAAATGAATTTATAGACGAATTTTGGTTTTCAGTTCGTACAAAATCAAAAACAGAATTTATTGATGCGCATGGTAAAAGCAATGCCTTTGAAATTTTAAAAGCCCTTAAAAAAAACCGAGGTGTTGTTTTTGTCGTTGATCAATTCATGGGAAAGCCTTTTGGCGTCGAATCTAAATTTTTTGGCCACACGACGGGTACGGCCTATGGTCTGGCTTTGTTTGCGCAAAAAACAAAAGCGCCAGTACTGCCGCTATCGACCTTCTGGGGCGCAGACGGACGATTGAATGTGACGGTAGGGCCGGTGATTGATTTTAGCGACATTATCACTGACGATAAAGACAGCAATAATGTTTTGATGACGAATCGAATGAATGACGTCGTTGCTGACATTATTCGTAAAAACCCTGCACAATGGATGTGGGTGCACAGACGCTGGAAGGTGTTCGAATGAGTAAAATATTTTTAGTATGCTTTGTTTTTATAAGTTTTATTTTTACAGTATCGTGTAAAACTTTTTTAAAATATGAAAAAGAAAATGAATTAGCAAAAAATACAGAATTTGAAAAACAAGTGGTCGTTAAAACAGTCGAAGAAAAAACTGTCGATTCAATTCCGATTGTTGTCTCTGAAAAAACACAAACAACGACTTTGGTTCCTGTCACTGACATTAAACAAAAAATCATCGTTAAAAAGAATAAAAAAATACAAACTAAAAATAAAAATTCTGAAACTGTCGTAATCACTGAACGTCAACCCGATCTTGAAGACAATGAAGGTTTTGATCACCAACGTCGTCCAATAAATGACCCGTTTCGTGTCGGAGAAAAAGTCGTTCATTCCGTCCGTTTTTTTGCCGCAGAGGCGGGGACATTAACTTTAGAAGTTTTGCCATTTTCTGAAGTAAATAACAAAAAATCATATCATTTTCAAATTGG
>JAYTMM010000376.1:0-3683 GCA_043728555.1 Pseudobdellovibrionaceae bacterium | reverse complement strand
GAAAAACAAATCATCATTGATTGTGATGTGATTCAAGCCGATGGTGGCACACGCACGGCAGCTGTCACAGGCGGGTTTGTTGCTTTGGCATTAGCACTTAAAAAATTACATGCACTGGGCGAAATTAAATCGCTGGCGTTAAAACATTATGTCTCGGCAATTTCTGTGGGGCTTCATGAACATAATGGAATTTTAACTCCGTTACTGGATTTAAATTACGAAGAAGATTCTGATATTTCAACCGATATGAATTTTGTGATGAATAATAAAAACGAATTCATCGAAGTTCAAGGCACTGCCGAAGACGGTACATTTTCACGTCAGCAATTATTTGATTTAATGACTGTTGCAGAAACAGGATGTCATGAATTATTTAAACACCAACAAAAAATCGTAGGCGAATTTTTTCCTTTATGATTATTTGGATCGCCACTGGAAACAAAGGGAAATTGGAAGAATTCAAATTGGGATTAAAATCCATTTTGGCTACGCATCCCGATTCACAAATTTTTTCGCAAGCTGATCTGAAAAATTTCAGTCCTATGCCTGAAAATGGCGAAACCTTTGTGGCTAACGCACGCATCAAAGCCAAATCCTTAAAAGCCATGAAGCCCAACACTTGGATTATCGCAGATGATTCAGGTCTTGAAGTCACGGGCCTTAATAATTTACCCGGCATTCATTCTGCAAGGTATGCTGGACCGAATGCTCGTGATTCTGAAAATGTCGCCAAACTTTTAAAGATGATGCAAATTCGTAATGTGTCTCCGCGCACGGCGCAGTTTAAATGTGTATTAGTGATTTATAATCCCGAAGGCACAGAATTTATTTTCGAAGGCGAATTAAAAGGTGTTATCTCTGCAAAACCATCAGGTCTGTTGGGTTTTGGTTATGATCCCGTATTTATTCCTGACGGAGAAACAAAAACATTGGCCGATCTGGGCCCTGGATATAAAATTCAAAAATCACATCGCGCTGTTGCTTTAGAACAATTTTTAAAAACTTTAGGCTAAATAAATTAATCATAATCAACCCAGAGGATTTTTCATGACACCAAATCTTTCTCGAAATTTAAAAAATTCTAGCTCCTCACATGATCCGAACAATTTTAAAATTTTTGCAGGCAACACAAATATTGCGTTGGCAAAACAAGTTTGCGAATTGTTGGGCGTTCCCTTCGGGCAAAGCCAAGTAAATTCTTTTTCTGACGGCGAAATCCAAGTCGAAATCAAAGAAAGCGTTCGCGGAAAACATGTGTTCGTTATCCAAAGCACGTGCCCTCCGGTGAACCAAAGTTACATGGAATTATTTATTATCTTAGATGCACTGAAACGTGCCTCATCCGCTTCGGTCACAGCTGTGATTCCGTATTATGGTTATGCCAGACAAGATCGCAAAGTCGCACCTCGCGCACCGATTTCGGCAAAATGTATGGCCGATCTTTTAACAACTGCGGGTGCTGACCGCGTCGTTTCGATTGACTTGCATGCTGCTCAAATTCAGGGCTTTTTCAATTGTCCGTTTGACCATTTGTTCGCAATACCGACTTTGGCCAAATCATGGAAAGAACAATTCGGTGAAGGTGATCACTTCGTCACCGTTAGCCCCGACGCTGGTGGCGTCGAGCGCGCCCGAGCATTCGCGAAACGCATTAATTCAAGTTTAGCCATCATTGACAAACGCAGATCTGGTCCGAATGAGGCTAAAGCCATGCATTTGATTGGTGATGTCGCTGGCAAAATTGCAGTCATTGTTGATGATATGATTGATACGGCTGGGACACTGACACAAGCAGTTGACAGCCTGTTAAAGAATGGGGCAAAACAAGTGTTCGCAATTGCAACACACCCTGTTTTATCAGGACCTGCTATTCAGCGTCTGATCGACAGCCCGATCGAAAAAGTTTTTGTGACTGACACAATTCCTTTATCAGATCTGGCTTTGAATTCTAAAAAAATTCAAGTCATCAGCATCGCTCCGGTTTTGGCCGAAGCGATTCGCAGAATTCATGATCACGATTCTGTCAGTTCGTTATTTGATTAAAAAATTTTGGTAACGTGGTGTTATTGAAAATTAAAACAAAGATTTTTTTAAATCTATAATAAGGTTTTAAAAAATCACAAAAGAAAGTAAGCATTATGAAACAAAGAATTGAATTAAATGTTGAATCACGCGAAACAGGACGAGCAAATTCACGTGCTCTACGTGTTGGCAAAATGATTCCTGCTGTTATTTACGGATCTGTTGAACCCATCAACGTTTCAATCCACGAAAATGACGTTGTTAAATATAAATCTCGTGCATTTGAAAATGCTTTATTAAATTTAAAATCTACAAATGTAACTAAAGCCAACGGCATCGTTGCATTATTCAAAGAAGTGACTGTAAACCCATTAACTCGCCGTCCAGTTCACGTTGATTTGTTTTCATTAGACTTAACAAAAGACGTTCGCGTTTCTGTCGAGATCAAAATCGAAGGTAAAGCGATTGGTTTGGCTGAAGGCGGAATGTTAACAATCGTGTCTCGTACTGTCGAAATCGAATGTTTACCAACAGCAATTCCTGATTTTATTACTTTAGATGTTACAAACTTAAACGTTGGTGATTCTATCCACGTATCAGATGTTAACTTAGATAAAGGCTTGAAATTTATTTCTCGTCCTGAATTAACAATTGTTTCTTGTGTTGAAATCGAAGACGAAGCTGTTGCAGCTCCAGTTGTTGCCGCAGCGGCAGCAGCACCAGCAGCCGGCGGCAAAGCAGCTCCAGCGGCGGCGGCAAAAGCTCCGGCAGCAGGTAAAGCGGCTCCGAAAGCACCGGCAGCTAAGAAATAATTATTTAAATTATTTTTATAGAAACGAAAAAAGCGAATCGAAAGATTCGCTTTTTTTATTTTGTAAAAGTCTCTCATTCTGTTAGGTTTTAAAAATGATTCAAACCTTTAATCAAAAAATTATAAAACATACTGAGCCCTTCGACCACGTCATCTGGGACTGGAATGGCACTCTGATGAATGATGTTGATATTGCATTGGCATCGTTAAATGTGATGCTGACTGAAAATAATTTGCCCATAAAAACTGTGACTGAATACAAAGAACTGTTTGGCTTTCCGATCCGTTCTTACTACGAAAAGGTCGGCTTTGATTTACAAAAATTATCTTTTGAAAAACTGTGTGAACGCTTCATAGATGAATACAATAATAAACGCGCCAAGACTGCAAATTTATTTGATGGCATTTCTGATTTGTTATCTGAAATTAAAAAAATAAAAACACAATCCATATTGTCGGCTGCAGAACAAAATCATTTATTTGAGATGACCGATCATTTTGAACTAACACATCACTTTCATCATCGATTCGGAATTAATGATTTCTATGCCTCAAGTAAAATTGACAGAGGCCACGAATTAATTTCTCATTCGAAAATTACGGCTGACAATACAATTTTAATCGGTGATACCGATCACGATTTTGAAGTTGCACAGGCGCTAGGTATTTCGTGTTTGTTGATTTCGGATGGTCACCAATCTGAACACCGTTTGCAAGCGTTGACTGCGAATGTGATTTCAAGGCCAAAATAAATTTAAAATAAAATACCACATAAAAATGCCCGTGAATGTCTGTCTGTAAAACAAATGGTCAGCCCTGTATGATCAGTTCTATTTTACTGACTTTTAAG
>JAYTMM010000375.1:0-5909 GCA_043728555.1 Pseudobdellovibrionaceae bacterium | reverse complement strand
CCGCAAGCTGCGGGTGTGATTCATACAGATTTCGAAAAAGGTTTTATCAGAGCTGAAGCCTATCACTGTGAAGAATTATTTGCTTTGAAATCTGAAGCTGCCGTTAAAGAAGCCGGTAAATACAGATCCGAAGGAAAAACATATATCGTCAAAGACGGCGATATATTATTTTTTAAGTTTAACGTTTAGGTTTAACGTCTAAATCAATATCCCATTCTTCGCTGAGCTTGAATTTTTCAGGTGCAGCGAAGGGAATTTTTTCGATCAAATATTTCATTTTATCATAATTTAAATTTCCATTATAAATTTTTTCGTACATTGATCTGTACGTTAACACGCGCTTTGTGTATGTCCGTGTTTCAGCAAATGGAATATGTTCAATAAAAATATCGTAATCCAATTGACCTAAATTTTTCAGCCACTGTTTAACCCTGTGCGGGCCGCCATTGTACGAAGCCGCAATCAGAGGCTTTTGATAATCTAATTCAAGTGACAATTTTTTAAGATAAGCAGCACCGTATTCAATCGATTTTGCAGGAATATATAATTCTTCGTTCTGTATTTTTTGATTTAGCAGCAGTCCAATTTTTTGCGCTGTGTACGGCATAAATTGCATAAGACCAATCGCACCCACTGGCGAAATCGCGTCCGATTTATATTGAGTTTCGGCGCGCATGATCGACCAAATTAAATAAGGATCAATTTTTCGAAGATCTGAAAATTTTGTAACATCAATTTTATATGTTTCTGGATACACTGATCCCCAATACACAGAATCATTTTTATATGAAACCGTATTTGATGTGGTTTGAAATCTTTGTTGCAATGACAACGATCGATAATAGAATTGATGTTCTAAATAAAATTGCGCCAAAATATCTGAATTTTTTCGATCTTTGATATTTTTTTCTAATTCAAAAAGATGCCACTTGGCATAATCAGATTGTGAAAGTTCTGTTAACATTTGCGCCCAGTAAATTTGATTTTGAAATTCTGTTTTTGTGCCGACTAAAATTCCTTGCAAATCATCCGAATTTAAAACTTGGTTTTCAGTATTAACGACCTGAATATCGCCTTCGTCAGTCGTAAACGCTTCATTCGTTAATTCATTATACTGTTGCAGCAATTGTGATCTTGTAAATTGATCATCTGGTGTCGGGAACATGCTGTTTGGCATTTTCGTTACAGAAATTAAATTTTTAATCACATCGCTATTTTTAAACTGAGCCTTATATTGAATTTTGTAATCTTGAAAACGTAACCAACCTAATAAATTGTAAAATGAAAAACTTCTGTGCTCTAAAACAGGTTCTGCTAATTTTTTAAAAATAATTTGTGCAGATGAAGAATCACCCAGCTTGATTTGATTCATCGCAATCCAATAATTCAACCTTGCTGTATCATTTGAAAAAGTTTTTGTTTCACTGAACGCCTTTAATGATTCACTGTATTTCTGATCTAAAAATAGAACCCATGCGCGCAACCACGCAATTTGATCAAAATCTTTGTTTTTACGTTTTTTATTTTTTGAAGTATGTGTTTTATAAATTTTGTCAAAGATTTCAAATGCCTTTGCGTATTGCTTTGTTTGATAAAATAAAAATCCGCGTTGAAATCGCAATTCATTTTTCTTTTTTGCGTTCGCTTTCTGAATAATTTGAACAATAACGTCTTCGGCTTTTTTTAATTCTCCGGCACGTTGAGCAATATAAAAGTAATTGTCATCATAATCAGAATCTAAGATTTCTTTTTCAAACTTCGCTAAACTTCCAAAGGCTTTGACTGGGTCACCCACGTTTGAATCAAAAATAGCTTGAACATAGATTTTCTGCCATTCTTCAAGTTTTAAAACTTCATTTGTATTTTTTGTGAAAATTTCAATTTCACGCTGTGCTTGAAATTCTTTGGCTGCAAAAATAAGCCTACGCAGACGAGTTAAAAAATCTTCAAATTTTAACGGGCACTTTTCAATACCTGACGACATCTGAACAAAATCAATTTCAGGTTCTGATATCCAACGATGTCGTTCGCCAGAACAAATTTCTGAATATAATTTATTTTCACCAAGCCATTTTAAATAGGCAGCTTCGAACAGTTCGCCCTCCGAAGTTCCGCGCATTTGTTTTAAAATCAACCTGGATTCTTTGATCAAGAAATCGAATTTTTTTTCGCCTTTTTCTTGCAATAAACTTTTTAATAATTCAATCCGCAGACGAATATATTTTTTTTCTTTTTTAAAATTTTCATAAAGCGCTTTTTGAGCTACAAAATCATCTTGCCACAGGGCCGTCCAAAAATTTTTATATGATTTTAAATTTGAATCCGTAGGTTCCCATTTTTGAATCAACGTCAGTGCTTCTTGAGGACTTTTTTTAGATTTTTCTAACGCGAGGATAATTTGATTGTTCGCTGTTTTAAATTCTTTAAATGATATTACTTTTTTTTCGTCAATTGTTGCAGTTGAAGCAGTACTTGCGCCCATAGAAATCGCACTTAAAAAAAATGTTATAAAAAAATAAATGATGCAGAAATATTTCACAGATGTTGAACCTTTTTAATTTAATATTTAATAGAAATATGTTAACCTCTGAAACATGGCAAAAGCAAAAAATAAAACGATTTATGTCTGTCAAACTTGCGGCGCTCAGCGTTCACGCTGGGAAGGCAAATGCTCTGATTGCAACGCATGGAATTCTTACGTCGAAGAAACTTTTGTCGAAGATCACGGTGGCTATGGCCATCTTGGCAAGTCTGCGTCGAAAACTGACAAACGCGGCTGGGTTTCATCGACTGAAAAACTGCAAACTCATGCGCTTGGACAAACACTGAACGAAGCCAATCTGATTCGTTACAGAACCGGTATCGAAGAATTGGATCGCGTTCTGGGTGGCGGATTGGCTGAATCCAGTTTTGTTTTATTGGGTGGCGCCCCTGGTATCGGTAAAAGTACTTTGCTTTTACAATTATCTGGCGGATTGGCTCAACAAGGAAAAAAAGTTCTGTATATTTCTGCCGAAGAAAGCGTTTCTCAAACGGCATCGCGCGCAAAACGTTTGGGAATCCAAAGTCAAAATATTGAAATCGCTTCTGAAAGCAATATGAATGTGATTTTAGAATTGGCCGAATCTAAAAAACCAGATGTGATGATTATCGATTCCGTGCAGACGGTTTATATTCCGGATGTCTCGTCAGCACCTGGATCTGTTTCGCAGGTTCGTGAATCCGCAGGACAGATGATGAACTTTGCAAAAAAAACAAAGACCGCAGTTTTATTAATTGGCCACATCACCAAAGACGGTAACATCGCGGGCCCCAAAGTTTTAGAACACATGGTGGATTGTGTTTTATCATTCGAAGGCGACGGTATGAATCAACACCGATTATTGCGCGCAATTAAAAATCGATTCGGCAGCGCCCATGAATTGGGTGTTTTTCAAATGACGGGTTTGGGCCTGAAAGAAGTCGCAAACCCGTCCGAAATTTTTCTGCAAGAACGAAACGAAGAACGCATAGGCTCTGCCGTTTTCGCCGCAATGGAAGGAACGCGTCCACTGCTTTGTGAGATTCAAGCACTGACATTACAAACGCAAAATGCTTTTCCACGCAGAACTGCAATCGGAATTGATGTGAACAGATTGCATTTATTAACTGCGGTTTTGGACAGGCATTTGGGAATTAAATTGTCATTCAGCGAATTGTACGTAAACGTTGTCGGCGGATTAAAAATCGAAGAACCCGCAGCCGATCTGTCAATGGCCGCAGCCATTTTGTCGACCGACATGAATCGCACATTACCAGCACGATCAATTTTCTTAGGTGAAATCGGTTTGACCGGCGAAATTCGCGCCATTTCGTTCCCTGAAATTCGAATCAAAGAAGCGATCAAATTGGGATTCACACAATTTTATTTACCAAAATTTAACGAAAAATCTTTTGAAGACGTAAACATTTTAAAAAATCACAAAGTTCATTTTTTGAAAACTGTGCATGATTTAGAAAAATGTTTGGGTGGGATTTTTAGATAAGTTTTACCGCTTCGCCTTCTTCACAGCCCGATCCCATTTCAAAAACCGCACAGCCAAATCTTTCTTTGAAATCCGCGGCGAAAAACTTTGATCTTTCTGCCAAATTTTTTGAATGTCAGAAATATTTTTCCAAACTCCGGCACCGATCCCCGCCAGATATGCCGCGCCCATTCCTGTTGTTTCGATTTGTCGAGGTCTAACAATTTCACATTGTAAATAATTGGATTGGATTTGCATCAATAAATTATTTTGGCTGCCGCCGCCATCGACTTTGACGGATTTAATTTTTTTCTTTAAATCTTTTTGCATCGAAATTAAAATTTCTGCATTTTGTAAAGCCATCGCTTCCAATGTCGCACGCGCAATGTGTGCTTTGGTCACACCACGGGTCAAGCCCGTGATTTCACCGCGCGCATTTGCATCCCAGTGCGGAGCGCCTAGCCCCGTTAACGCCGGAACAAATTCAACACCGTTTGAATTTTCAACTGTTTTGGCCAATTTTTCAACGTCACTGGATTTTTCAAACAGATTTAATCCATCACGCAACCACTGAACCGCTGCACCGCAAATGAAGGCCCCGCCTTCTAAGGCATAAACTGGTTTTTCATTTTTAATTTGCCACGCCACTGTTGTTAACATTTTTGATTTTGATCGTAAAATTTCAGAACCGGTATTCATCAAAATAAAACTGCCCGTACCGAATGTGCATTTGCTGTCGCCAGCCTTAAAACACGCTTGACCAAACAGGGCCGATTGCTGATCACCAGCAATGCCGGTGATTGTTGTTTCATTCGATGCGAAATTAATATTTTCAACGCGACCAAAAAATCCGGCTGAGGATTTTATTTCTGGCAAACAATTTTTCGGAACTTTAAATAATTTTAAAAGCTCGTCATCCCATGACAATGTTTTTAAATTCATTAACATCGTTCTGGATGCATTACTGACATCTGTTGCGAATGATTTACCATTTGTTAATTTCCATAAAATAAAAGTGTCTATGGTGCCAAAGGCCAGATCATTGTCTTTCAAAGCAGTTTTGACTGATTTTACATTCTCGATCAACCATCTGATTTTTGATCCTGAAAAATAAGGATCAAGCACTAATCCCGTTTTATTTTTAATTTTATTTTGCCAAGATGGTTTTAATTTTTGGCACATATCACTGGTTCTTCGACACTGCCACACAATAGCGTTGTGTAAAATTTCAGAATTCGATTTTCGCCATGCGATCACAGTTTCACGCTGGTTCGTGATACCGATGGTTAAGATATCTGTGGGTTTTGCATTTATTTTTTTTAATGCTTCAAGTGCACTGTCTGTGACAGATTGCCATATATCATTGGGGTCATGTTCGACCCAGCCTGGTTTTGGATATATTTGTTTATAATCAACGCCAGCTTCTGAAACAAGACTTCCGCCTTGGTCTAAAATCAGCACTGTGCTTCCGGTTGTTCCTTGATCGATCGACATGATATACTTCATAGATTACATTATGATTAATTTTTTTAAAAAACCCAACGAAAAAGTTTTCAATCTGCCATCACTTGGCAAAGACGAATTACTTTACAAAGTCTTCCCGCGACTTTTTATGGAGATTTTAAAAAAATATTTCAGACTTGAAATCGAAGGTCTTGAAAATATTCCAGCCCATGGCCCCATCATTATTTCGCCGAACCATTCAGGGTTTTCGGGATTTGATGCGATGATCTTAGCGTATATCCTGCAAGAAAAAACAAAACGTATTCCCCGAGTCATGACCCATCATTTATGGTTTCTGACCGAGAAAACCGCGCTGCCCGCACAAAAACTAGGTTTTATCGAAGCCAATTTTGAAAATGGAATCAGGCTTTTGAAAAAAAATAATATGGTTGTTTTGTTTCC
>JAYTMM010000374.1:0-5673 GCA_043728555.1 Pseudobdellovibrionaceae bacterium | reverse complement strand
TTTAAAATCCAGATCATTATTGTGGATAAATGTGTTTAAAACTGCGCTTGTGTGTTGAAATTGAATTAAAGTACGGTTTGTGCCGTATCTGAAAGATTCGCCCTGTAGAAGCAAATGCACGGATTCTAAAAAATTTGTTTTACCTTGGCCATTATCACCAATAAAAATATTTAATCTGGGTGATAGCTCAATCGAACATTCTTCGATATTTCGATAATTTTTTAAAAATAACGAGGCTAGTCTCATCAAATACGCATTGGCATAACGACATTAATATAATTGTCTTTACCATGAGCTTTAATCACCCCAGGTGAAATTTGATCATTTAATTCGATATCAATTTTATCTTGTTCAATATTTTTTAAAACATCTTCAACATATCTAGCATTGAAACCGATTTTAATATCAGGGCCGTTGTATTCAACATCAATTTCTTCTTTCGCATCGCCTAATTCTGGATTATTCGATGTGATTTCTAATTTACCCTCTGAGAATGACATTAAAATCGCTTTCGATTTTTGATTTGCAAATAAAGAAACTCGCTTTAATGAAGATAAAATTTGTTCGCGTGAAATCACAATTTTTTGACTCAGTTTTTGTGGAATAAACTGTTGATAATTCGGATACTTTCCTTCAATTAAACGAATCATTAAAATACACGTTCCAGATTTTAAAATAAACTGTGAACCTTCGACAGCTAAAAAAACATCGCTTACAGAGGATTCAATTAACTTTTTAATTTCAAACAAACCTTTTTTAGGAATGATAACACCAATTTTTTCATTAAATGATAATCCAGTAAAAGATTTTTTAATTAAACTTAAACGGTGACCATCAGTCGCAACCATCGTGATCGTATTTTTGTCTACGGATTCAAAATAAACACCGTTTAAATGATATCTAGTTTCATCATTTGAAACGCTATAAATTGTCTTATCGATCATTTGCTTAAATTCAGATGCATCTATTTTTGAAAAATTTTCTGAACTGTGTGTTGGAAAAACTGGATACTCTTCAAAAGGAACCCCAACAATTTTTGATAGAAATTTACCCTGCTTTATTTCTAACCAGTTATTATCTTTTTTAATTAACTGAGCCGGTCCATCAAAAAGTTCTTTTGTAATTTCAAATAAACTCTTTGCGCTGACAGCGACCTTTCCTGCTTCTTTTATTTGAGCTGGCACGCTATCGGTCAAGCTGACTTCTAAATCAGTAGCATAAGCCTTCAGCGAGTTGTCAGAGGCATCTAATAAAACATTCACTAACACCGGCATCGTATTTCTTTTTTCGACAATGTTTTGCGTACGTGCAATTAAATTTAATAAATCTTTTTTCTGAATTTCTATTTTCATAACAACCTTAATTACTATTAATAATATATATAAATATATAGTAGTCGTAGTAGGGGCGTTGATACTGAGTACAACGCTTTAAATTATTGATTCTTTTACCTTTTATCTGTGGAAAACTCAACCGTATAACAACACCCGAAAAAATCTAAAATTGTGTAAAACCTTAATCCACAAAGTTATAAACAACTTGCTAGATAAGTTTTCCACAATCCACAATCACACACCAGTCACATTGTGGATTTTGGTGATCAAGTCATCAATATCGTTCTTAAATTCGGGATTTTTCAATTGTGAACTTTCGACTTTTTCCAAAGAATTAATCACAGTTGTATGATCACGTCCTCCAAAAGCAGCACCAATATCAACCAACGATTTGTCTAAAAACTTTTTGATTAAATACATCGCAATTTGTCTTGGGACTACGATGGGCTTGGCCCGGCTTGAAGATTTTAAATCTAAAATTCTAATTTTAAAATGTTCTGAAACAATTTTTTGAATTTCTTCAATAGATATCGTTACTGTATTTTCATGGTGAGCTAAAACCTTTTTTGCTAATTCTAAATTAATCGACAAACCTTGAAGTTCAGAAAACATTTTAATTTTCTTTAAGTTACCCTCGAGCTCACGAATCGATTTTTTAGAAATCCGTGCTATATAATGAATGGCGTCCTCAGGAATTTTAACAACAGTTTTTTCAGACTTATATCTAAGTATGGCTATTCGAGTTTCCAAATCTGGCATTTGGATATCCACGCTTAATCCGCGCTCAAGGCGTGTACGCGAACGATCCTCAAGCCCGATATCTTTAGGTTGACGATCGCTGGCTAAAATAATTTGTTTTTTCTTTTCAATAAAAGCATTGATCATATGAAAAAATTCTTCTTGAACAGCTTGACCGCGCCCGATGTATTGTACGTCATCAACAACTAAAACATCTGAATTTTCGCGGTATTTTTGACGAAATTTATCCATTTCATTTCGTCGCATCGAAGAAATGCACTCATTCAAAAATCGCTCCGCACTGACATAAGTTATTCGCATATGAGGAAATTTTTCACGAATGTGATTGCCGGCTGCATTTAACAAATGAGTCTTCCCCATGCCCGATGGACCATATATAAAAAGCGGATTGTAATCTTGTTCGCCAGGGTTTTGAGCCACGTTATAAGTCGCCGCATGCGCAAATTCAGAATTTTTCCCCACAACGAATGTGGAAAACGTCAGATGACTATTCATATTTTCATTAGCCAATTGCCCGTCGATATTAATCTGGGGGCGCACAGGTTGCGCTGCCGCTTGAAACAATTGATCAGCGTTCTGTAATACATCTTGCAGTGAAGTATTATAATCCTGAGCGACCTTTTCGGTGATCACGAAATTAAGTTCAATTTCAACATTATATAAAGATTTCAGCTCGTTATAAATTTGTTCTTTCAGGTTTTCGTTGACGTAATACAGAAAAAATCGATTAGGCACACCCAAAGTAATTTGCACTGCAGTTTCAGTTTTTTCGTAACTGATTAGGTCGATAGGATCTAGGTAGGTCTCAAATAATCTGTTTGAACCAAACTTAAGTTTCATTGAAGACTTAAGTTTTAACCAATATGATGAATCTATTTGCACGAATCCCCCCTCAGGAATGAGGACTGGTCATAACAACCTAGATCAGAGTTTTCAACAGTTGACCGCAATGCCGCGTTGTGCTTTATATTGTTTTCTCTTAATTAACGAGTGCGTAAATTAATTGCAAGATGACGATAAAAAAGTCGTAGAGAATTTTTATTCTCAAAAACAGATCTCAAGGAGATATTTATGGGCAAAAGAACATACCAACCAAGTAAAAAGCGCAGAGCAAAAACTCACGGTTTCCGCGCGCGCATGAAAACAGCTAAAGGCCGCAAAGTCATTGCTAAACGCAGAGCTAAAGGTCGTAAACAATTATCAGTGAAACCAAGCGGAAAATAGATCAGATTCTTCCTCTTCGCCGATCCTCTGAATTTTTAGCGCTCAGCAAAAGTGGTTACAAACTTCGCCCTGTAAAATGGCTTGTTGTGATTACTGCTGACGCTGAAGATTCTGAAACCTATTTCGGAACAACAGTTTCAAGAAAAGTGGGCTCGGCCGTAGTGAGGAATAAACTGAAAAGATGGGTACGTTATTGTGTGCGATCAGGTTTGTGGCCAAAAAAACTTCATGGTAAAAAAAGCGTCTTTATATTCAGACCGCAGCCGGAAGACTTTTACAAAAAATTGGACTTCAAGCAGTTTAAATCAATTCTTGAAAACATTTAATTCTAAGAATTACTTTTCAATTTCCCTTTTACGCATGTACCAAGCTTTTTTAAGCCCTTTTTTGGGCGGCAGATGCAGATACTATCCCAGCTGTTCAAATTATTCGATCGAAGCGTATCAAAAACACAATTTTTTCATGGCTTCTTTTTTGACCTTGCGAAGATTGTCCTCGTGCCATCCGTTATCACAAAATAAAAATTATTATGATCCCGTCCCACTGAAAGGTGTATCATGAAAAACGAAACAGAATCTCCGTTTGGAAACCCACGGTTTTTAGCAGCTCTTGCGATCACATTTATTTCATTGTGGGGCTGGCAATATTACATGAATCAAAAATATCCACCGCAAAAAATAAAAGCGTCCGAATCTTCAGCGCCAACACCAGCTATTGCAGAGGCGCCAGCAGTAACGCAAAAATCACCCGCCGAAGTCAGCCTGCAGGCGGCAACTGCTGCGGCGACGCAGGTTGAATTTTCAAATGAAAACACGTCTTTTTCTGTATCCTCAAATGGATTGGGCTTTAGCAATTTCACTGTTAAAGAGTATAAAGATCGCGAAGGCCAATTCATTAAATACGATCCCACCACGCCGATGTTTGCCTTGTTATACAAAAATCAACCAGTTCAATTCACAGTTACAAAAAAATCCGACACAGAATATTTTGGCGAAGCCACGGTCGACGGCAAAAAACTTACGCGCACTTTGACTTATGATTCAAAAACAATGGCGATTCAATCTGAAATTAATTTTGAAAGCGGCATCGATGCTTTGCAAATTAAAATGGAACAAAAAAAGGTTGTCGCAAAAAGCACAAATTTTTTAATGCCGTCGTTCGAACATCAGGACTTTATTTATATCAATGAAGGAAAGACTCACTCTGAAGCAATTTCAACAGTTAAGGCAGGCGAAGGAATTGTTAAAACCGCGGTGGGCGTTGAAATGGCGGGAATCACCACCCAATATTTCACCACTGCATTTTTAAACAAATCAGATTTTTTACCATCGATCACTCAAAAAGTAGAAGGCGAACACGCCTATTTGTTGATTGATTACGATTTAAAAAATGTCAGTTCAAAAAAATTAAATCAAACTTTTTATATTGGCGCGAAAAAAACAGAAGTCTTGGCAGCTATCGATTCAAAATTTGAAGAACTTTTAAATTATGGAATTTTTGGATTTATTTCAAAGCCACTTTTGAAATTATTAAAATTAATGCATGGATTGCTGGGCAATTGGGGCCTAGCCATTATTGGAATGACGATCATTGTTCGTGGATTTTTATTACCCTTTAATGTGATTTCATTTAAATCCGCACAAGCGATGCAAAGAATTAAACCGCAAATGGATGCGGTTCGTGAAAAATATAAAAATGATCCAATGCGATTGAATAAAGAAACAATGGCGCTGATGAAAGAACAAAAAGCAAATCCCATCAGTGGATGTTTGCCGATGTTGGTTCAGATTCCGATATTTTTCGCTTTGTGGCGCGCGATCAGTTCAAGCGTTGAATTGTATCAACAGCCGTTTTTTGGTTGGATCACGGATCTCAGCAGTCACGACAGCTTTTTTATCTTGCCGATTCTAATGGGTATCACAATGTTTCTTCAGCAAAAACTGACCCCGTCAACGATGGATCCAATGCAGGCAAAAATCCTTTCGTTTATGCCTATCATTTTTTCGCTGTTTATGATCACTCTGCCGAGCGGTTTAACGCTGTACAATTTCATCAGCGCATTGTTCGGTGTGATTCAACAGTATTTCTTATTAAAACAAACTAAAACTGCAGCATTAACGCCTGCGTAAATTAAGGGGAGAATTATGGGACTATTCAGTAAAATATTTGGTACAAAAAAAACAGATCTTGATTCAGTGGTCGAAGACACGCTGACGGGCATCCTTGAAAAAGGCGGCTTTGATTTGTCTTATAATTTGGACGTCACAAAAAAAGATGAAATCACAGAAATTAAAATCGATTTTTCAGGCGCCGACGAAGCGCTGTTAACAGATTTTAAGGGTCAATTGATGGATGC
>JAYTMM010000373.1:0-1864 GCA_043728555.1 Pseudobdellovibrionaceae bacterium | reverse complement strand
GTGAACGTATTGAAGGTTTGCTTGATACTGGGACATCATTCTTAGAATTTTCAACCTTAGCTGCCAATGGAATGTATGATGACCAAGCACCAGGCGCAGGTGTCATCACTGGTATTGGTGTGATTCAAAATACCGAATGTATTATTGTGGCCAACGATGCGACTGTAAAGGGTGGCACATATTTTCCGATGACGGGTAAAAAACATTTGCGTGCCCAAGAAATCGCTTTAGAAAACGGATTGCCGTGTATTTATTTGGTCGACAGCGGCGGTGCATTTTTACCAATGCAATCAGAAATATTTCCGGACCGTGATCATTTTGGGCGAATTTTCTATAATCAAGCGCGCATGAGCTCACAAAATATTCCACAAATTTCTGTCGTTATGGGTTCGTGCACAGCGGGTGGTGCTTATGTGCCATCGATGAGCGATGAAAATGTCATTGTTAAAAATAATGGAACAATTTTTTTAGGTGGCCCTCCGTTGGTCAAAGCGGCCACGGGTGAAATTGTTGACGCGCAAGACTTGGGCGGAGCAACGACGCATTGTGAAATTTCAGGTTTAACAGATCACTTTGCCGAAGATGATCAGCACGCGATTGAAATCACACGTTCTATCGTAAAGCATTTAAATCGAACAAAAAAAAATCATTTAAAAATGCAACCGATCGAAGAACCGATTTATCCGGCCGATGATCTTTATGGAATTTTACCAGCGGATGCAAAAATTCCTTTTGATATTCGTGAAGTGATTGCGCGTATTGTGGATGGTTCAAAATTTCATGAGTTCAAACCTTTATTTGGAAAAACTTTGGTCACCGGTTTTGCACACATTTGGGGTATGCCCGTTGGAATCATAGCAAACAACGGCGTTTTATTTTCTGAAAGCGCGCAAAAAGCGGCGCACTTTATTCAATTGTGTGAACAGCGCGAAGTTCCACTTATTTTTTTACAAAATATCACAGGATTCATGGTCGGAAAAAAATACGAACATGAAGGCATTGCAAAGCATGGTGCAAAAATGGTGATGGCAGTGTCGAACGCGCGCGTTCCGAAATTCACAGTTGTGATTGGCGGATCTTATGGTGCTGGCAATTACGGAATGTGTGGCAGGGCCTATCAGCCTCGGCAATTATGGATGTGGCCGAATGCAAAGATCAGCGTGATGGGCGGCGAACAAGCTGCCAATGTTTTATTAACAGTAAAACTTGATCAGTTAGCCGCAAAAAATCAAACGATGACTGCTGATGAACAAATCGCATTCAAAAAACCTACGCTTGAAAAATTTGAAGCCGAAAGTTCAGCGTATTATTCAACAGCCAGATTATGGGATGATGGCATTATTGATCCCAAAGATACACGCACAGTTTTAGCTTTAGGGATTTCAGCCAGTTTAAATAAAGACTGGGGCCCGAAAGCACAGGGCGTTTTTAGAATGTAATTTAATGATCAAACAGAAAGATATAAAATATGAATTTTTTAAAAATCGAAGAAAAAAATAATTTTAAAATTATCAGCCTAAACAGACCTGAAGTTAAAAATGCATTTCATCCTGAAATGATCGCTGAAATTACAACGACGTTTCAAAATTTAAATTCAGAAAAAAATATCAAAGCCGTTTTATTAAAAGGCGAAGGTAATATTTTTTGCGCGGGTGCTGATTTAAATTGGATGAAAGAAATGGTGAATTACACTTACGAACAAAACGTTTCTGATTCTGAAAAATTATGGGATATGTTCGAAGCTATTAAAAATTGTGAAATACCTGTGATCGTTAAAGCCATGGGCTCTGTATTTGGCGGAGCTTTGGGAATTCTGGCTTGCGCAGATTATGTTTACGCTACTGAAAATACAAAATTTTGTTTC
>JAYTMM010000372.1:0-27058 GCA_043728555.1 Pseudobdellovibrionaceae bacterium | reverse complement strand
GCATCATGTCCGCGTTCTTTGGCTCCAGATAAAAATCGTTCGCGCTGCTGATCCATTTCTGCTTTAATTTTTTTACCCATCGCACGACGAAGCATATCGGCTTCGCCCAGACTGTATCCGGCAATGATCGCAGCAATACCCATCACTTGCTCTTGGTAAACCATAATACCGTAAGTTTCTTCTAAAACAGCTTTGGTCTCAGGTAAAATATATTCAACAGGAGCTTCTCCGTGTTTACGTTTTGTAAAATCTGGGATATTCGCCATCGGTCCTGGTCGATATAATGATGTAATGGCCACGATATCAGAAAATTTTGAAGGCTTTATTTTTCTGGTCGCATCCGTGATACCTTCACCCTCGAACTGAAAAACTCCGGCCGTATCACCGCGCGATAATAACTCGTAAATTTTAGGATCATGAATTGGAATATCTTTTTCTTGAATTTTTTTCTGACGGTTTTCATCCACCAATTTCAACGCATGATGAATATGAGTTAAAGTTTTCAATCCCAAGAAATCGAATTTAATTAATCCAATGCGCTCGGCATATTTCATATCGTATTGCACAACGTTTTCGTCATTCGCTCCGCGGTACATCGGCGCATGCGTACGCAAATCTCCATCGGCAATAATCACACCCGCCGCGTGAATTCCTGCATGTCTGACCAATCCTTCGACTTTGAGCGCAAGCTCGATCAATGTTTGAACCGTTGGATTTGAATCCATAGTTTCACGAATGCGCGGCTCCATTTCAAGAGATTCAGTCAGTGTCACACCTAATTTATCAGGAATTAATTTACTGACTAAATCAACATCAGCGAAAGTCATTCCCAAAACTCGACCGACGTCCTTTATAGCCGCGCGCGTTTGTAATTTTCCGTAAGTAATAATTTGCGAAACTGATGGTGTTCCGTATTTTTCAGTCACATACGCAATGACTTCTTGACGGCGCTCTTGACAAAAATCGATATCAAAATCGGGCATCGATACACGTTCAGGATTTAAAAATCGCTCGAATAATAAAAAATTAGGAATCGGATCCAGATCTGTAATTCGCAAACTATACGCAACAATTGAACCAGCCCCTGATCCTCGACCTGGGCCGACTGGAATATCGCGATTTTTAGCCCAGTTGATAAAATCTTGGACAATCAAAAAATAACCGTTAAATCCCATGCGATCAATAATCGATAATTCAAAATCTAATCTGTCGTGATATTCTTTTTTTCGAACATCCGTCATAGTTAATTCATAATCTTTTAAATCAAATTCTTTCAATTCATCAAATCTTCGATTTAATCCTTCCAGTGATTTGAATCGAATTTCTTCTTTAACTGTTCGTCCTTCGGTGGTCGGAAAACTGGGTAAATGATAAATGGCTTTGCCGTCTTTATCTTTCAAATTAAATTTAACATTGCAACGATCTGCGATTTCCAATGTCCTTGCAATAGCTTCTTTATTATCGCTGAATAAAGTTTGCATTTGTTCTGCAGATTTAAAATAAAATTCAGAGCCACCCAATTTATATCTGGACTCATCTGATAATGTTTTATTCATACCAATACAAATTAAAACTTCTTGCGCGACTTGATCGTCTTGAGTGGTGTAATGCACGTCATTGGTAGCGACCATTTGTACGCCACAAATTTTTGAAGCTTCATTCAAAAATTTGTTCACATCGTTCCACACCGGATTTGTCTTGCACGTTTCTAAATAAAATCGATCATTAAAAATATTTTTTAAATTTTTAATTTTTGCAAGCGCTGCATCTGGACCTTCTTTCAAAAAAGTATCCACAATTTCGCCGCGCAGGCCGCCACTCAGGCAAATTAAATTTTCATTTTTTTCTTTGAGAATATCGTAATCAATCCGAGGTTTCCAATAAAAACCCTCTTGATATCCGGCCGATGACAACGAACATAAATTTTTATAACCATCAATATTTTGCGCTAATAAAACCAATCGTCTGGGTCCCAGTGCGACTTCAGAAAACCGGGCATTCGGATCTTGTTTTTTTTCATGACGTGATGCCGGAGCCAAATACGCATCAAGGCCTATAATTGGTTTTACGCCTTTATCTTGGCAGGCAAAATAAAATTCAATCGCGCCAAACATGTTACCATTATCTGTCAGCGCAAGCGCTGGCATTTGGTATTCGCTGGCTTTTTTTGCCAGAGCTTTCAGTCTGCAAGAGGCTTCAAGCAATGAATATTCAGAATGAGTATGCAAATGTACAAATGACATTAACTATTCCCATTCAATCGTTGCCGGAGGTTTCGACGTCACATCATAAACAATACGATTGATGCCTTTAACTTGATTCGTAATTTCATTTGAAACATGACGCAAAAATTTTGAATCAAAATCAAACCAATCCGCCGTCATACCGTCACTGGAAGTTACTGCACGAAGTGCTAATACACTTTCATAAGTTCGGCCATCGCCCATGACACCAACCGTTTGCACCGGTAACAACACACAAAACGCCTGCCAAATTTGATTATATAAATTATGGTTTCGCAAATTTGAAATATAAACATCATCAGCTTTTTTTAAAATTTGTAATTTATCTTTTGTCACTTCACCAATAATTCGGATCGCAAGCCCCGGCCCCGGAAACGGATGCCGACCGATCATCTCGGGTGGTAATCCCAACTCTAAACCAAGACTTCTGACTTCGTCTTTGAATAAATGCCTGACGGGTTCAACTAATTTCAAGTTCATTTTGGCCGGTAAACCACCGACATTGTGATGCGATTTAATTGTGACACTGCCACCAACGGACGCAACGCTTTCGATCACGTCAGGATACAACGTTCCTTGTGCCAAAAATTTAATTTTTTCTTTAACACCTGCTAATTTATTTTGAATTGTCGAATCAAAGACTTCAATAAATGTACGGCCAATGGCTTTACGTTTTAATTCAGGATCAGAAATTCCAGAAAGCGCAGTTAAAAATTCATTTTCAGCATTTACACCAATCACATTTAAACCAAAATTTTTATACTGTTCTATAACATTCTGGTATTCATTTAAACGTAACAATCCATTATTTAAAAATACACAATGCACACGATCTGCACCCAAAGTTTTTGTCAACAGCGTTGCAACAACACTTGAATCCACACCACCACTTAATGCACACAACACATGATCATCAAATCCTACCGTCGTTAAGATCAATTCTTCACAATATTTTTTTGTCGTTTTCGGATTCCAATCAGCTTTCGCACCTGCGAATACACAAAACGCATTTAAAATTTCTTTACCATAATTTGTATGAGCGACTTCGGGATGAAATTGAAACGCCCAATATTTTTCAGATTTGATTCCAGAAATATGATCTGCAGTTTTACAAAATATTTTTGAGTCTTGTGGCACAGAGGTCACAACATCGCCGTGGCTCATCCAAACATTATGTTTCACTGGAATTAAATCACCCACAGATTCTGTCCAAGAAATTTCTTTCAAACCATATTCACGATTTTTTGCGGACTCAACTTTGCCACCCAATTGTTCGGCCAACAATTGCATACCATAACAAATCCCTAATACAGGAGCGATTTCTAAAAGTTCTTTTACATTTCTTTTTGGTGAATTTGTATCGTAAACAGAATTTGGTCCACCGCTTAAAATAATTCCTGTAGGATTCAATTTTAAAATTGATTCTAAACTTTCTGTGTAAGGTTTGATTTCAGAATAATAACCCAATTCACGCAAACGTCTTGCGATCAACATCGTGACTTGTGAACCAAAATCTAAAATTAAAAATCCGTTTTTCATATTTTATAATACCTTCATAGTCGAGCCATGCATCCTGTAAGCTTTGCTTACTCAAGTCTATAATTCGGAGCTTCCTTCGTAATACTGACATCATGAACATGTGATTCGCGAAGTCCTTGCGAAGTGATCTGAACAAACTTTGCTTTCGCTTGTAATTCTTCAATATTTTTTGCGCCTAAATATCCCATCCCCGATTTTAATCCGCCCACCAGTTGATGAATAATTCCAGACGCATTTCCCTTATACGGAACTTTGCCTTCAATACCTTCAGGCACTAATTTATCAACGTCGTTGACATCCATTTGACCGTAACGATCTTTCGATCCTTTTTCCATTGCGCCCAACGAACCCATACCACGATAAACTTTGTATGTACGACCTTGATATAAAACTGTTTCACCGGGTGATTCTTCAGCTCCTGCTAAAAGATTTCCTATCATCACCGTGTTCGCACCCAAGGCTAACGCTTTTGCGATGTCGCCCGAATATTTAACGCCGCCATCGGCGATAATTGTTTTATTTTTTTTCTTTGCCTCGGCTGCACATTTCATGATCGCAGAAATTTGCGGCATACCGACACCTGCAACAACGCGTGTTGTACAAATACTGCCTGGGCCAACGCCCACTTTCACAACGTCAGCACCTGCATTGATTAACGCTTCGGTGCCATCAGCAGTCACAACGTTTCCGGCAATAATAATTAAATTTTTAAACTTTTTTGAAATATGATTTACAACATCAATCACATTTTTGGAATGCCCATGAGCTGTATCAACACAAATCACATCTACGCCCGAAGCAACTAAAGATTCAATACGATCAAACGTACCTTCACCAACACCAACAGCTGCGGCCGCGACAAGTCGGCCTTTTAAATCCTTGGTTGATTGCGGAAAAGCTTCGGCTTTTTCAATATCTTTGATTGTAATTAATCCTTTTAATTTCCCTTCAGAATCAACCACTGGTAGCTTTTCAATTCGGTGTTTTTGCAATATTTTTTTGGCTTGATCCAAAGTTGTTCCCACATGTGTGGTCACTAAATTTTCTTTGGTCATAATATTTTTGATCGGCTGATTAATATTTGTCTCGAATCGTAAATCACGATTCGTTAAAATTCCGACAAGCTTACCTTGCACCGTGATCGGAACACCACTGATTGAATATTTCGCCATAATTTGTAACGCTTCAGATACATAATGATCCGGCGAAAGTGTGATCGGGTCTTGAATCATTCCGCTTTCGTATTTTTTGACTTTTTCGACTTGAAAAGATTGATCTTCGATCGATAAATTTTTATGAATAATTCCAAGCCCACCGTTTTGCGCCATGATTCTGGCAATACGATGTTCGGTCACCGTATCCATCGCGGCCGAAATAATCGGGGAATTTAAATACAAATCTTTGGCAAAAAAAGTTCGCGGTATGACTTCGGTCGGAACGATTTCAGAATATTGTGGAATTAATAAAATATCATCGAAAGTTAATGCGAGTTCGAACATCGAGTTTGACATGTCGTGTGCCTTTCAAATTACTATTTGTAAGGCTTAAATATACTATGAATTATACCAGGATTTATACAAAATATAGTTATCGGCCGACTGCTCCAAAAATTTTATTTCATCGTCATTGAGCCGACGTTTAAAAATCGCAGGTCGACCTACAATTAAACTGTACGGTTCAAAAAATTTCCCCTCGGTGACAAGGCTGCCCGCACCCACAACGCAATGATCAGGTACAACGGCACCGTCCATAACGATCGATCCCATTCCAATCAATGTGCTGTTGCCTATTTTGCAACCATGCAAAACAACATTGTGACCAATTGTCACGCGATCTCCGATAATACAGGCATGTTTTCCGAATGTTCCATGTAATGTTGATCCGTCTTGAATATTCGTTTCACTGCCGATCGTGATCGGCATAACATCACCACGCAACGTCGTGTTGTACCAAACCGATGAATTTTCACCGATGGTGACATCACCTATTATTTTTGCGCCATCTGCAATAAAAACATCTTTTGCAATCACCGGAGATTTTCCGCGTGCTGAAATCAATGAATCTTTTAATGACATAAATTATTTTTACTCGAAAATTCTGGACGTGCCATCAACGACTTTGAAAGTTCTGAAACTTCAACAGTCATTGTTTTTGATTTTTGAATAAAATCTTTTGTCGCAAAAATTGGAGTCTTTAAATAAATACACAGACTCATTGCTTCGTCGGCTTTTAATTTCAGACTTTGATATTTTGGATGCCCCGTCATATACATTCTGACGTATTGATGAACGCCTTTAATTTCAATAAATACACAGCGATCCATTTTGATATCAAGACTGTTTAATAATAATTGTGAAAACTTATGCGGCGTCATCGGCGCTTGTGTCGATGACGATTGAGTCAGCGTCATCCCCGCTTCGATTTGTGAAATACCGACAGGCAAAGTATAAAGCCCTGAATCATCTTTTAATAATAAAAATGGACGCTCGGCTTGATTTGCTAAACTTAAACCGTACGGTTTTAGTTCGATCAAATCTTTTTCTTCAAAATCAACGCGTTCATCTTGCTGACGCGAAAATAAAAAATCAGGACTGATCATATTTAAATATTTAGTTTCAGAATCTTTTACTGACACAACTGACTTTCTGGAATTACTGACATAATTCTCCTCTGAACACACTCGGGAATGCTTGCGTAATACGTACAGGAACAGTTTTTCCGATCAACTCAGGCGAACCCATAAAATAAACTAATTTATTCTGAGTACTGCGACCTTGGGCCTTACCCTGTTCGTTAATGCTTTCAACCAAGACTTGCAAAGTTTGGTCTTGGTATTTTTTGACTAATTCAAAAGCCATTTTCTCGTGAACTTCAAATAAATGATTTAATCTTTTATTTTTAACATATTCAGGAATCTGATCCGCAAACTGCGCAGCTTTCGTAAACGGGCGAGGAGAATACATAAATGCAAAAATAGTTTCAAATTGAACTTCTTGAACTAAATCCAATGTTTGTTGAAAATCGGCTTCGGTTTCACCAGGGAATCCCACAATGATGTCTGTTGATAGCACCAAATTTGGAATATATTTTTTCATCAATGCGATTTTTTCCAAATAAATTTCGCGCGTATAACCGCGATTCATTTTTTCTAAAATACTTGAACTGCCCGATTGAAATGGCAAATGCACGTATTCACAAATTTTATCTTGATGATCGGCCATAACGTGCATTAATTTTTCGTTGAAATCTTTAGGGTGCGATGTCGTGTAACGAATACGTTCGATATCTGTGTCTGTAGCGACTTTTTTTAATAAGTCTGCGAAATCATATTCACCACCAGCACCATTGTCTGTGTGGTATGAATTTACGTTTTGACCAAGTAATGTGACTTCTTTGACTCCGCGCTGAACCAATGTACGAACATCCATCACAACGTGTGACAGTGGTCGTGATTTTTCACGTCCACGAGTATAAGGAACAACACAAAACGTACAAAAATTATCACAGCCTTTGGCGATATTCACGAACGTCGATACGCCCGGATTGCGCACCAGTGTTTCAACATGGTAAGGTGCGCGGTGTTCAAATTTGGCGTGAATTATTTTTTCTTTACCTTTGGTTTCATAAACTTGCGAAACTAAATTTGGCAAATTATCAATATTGTCTGTACCGAAAACAAAATCGATCAACGGTTGTTGTTTAATTAATTTTTCTTTTTCTTGTTGGCCGACGCAGCCGCCAACGCCAATTTTTAAATTTGGATTTTTATCTTTTAATTTTTTATACCGGCCGACTTCTGAATAAACTTTGTGAACCGGTTTTTCACGAATTGAACATGCGTTAATAATAATTAAATCTGCTTCTTCAGGCGTTTGTACCGGATTAAAATGTGCCATCTCTAATAACGAATACATACGCTCAGTATCGTTTACGTTCATCTGACAACCGTATGTTGAAACATAAACCCCGCGGCCCAGACCGATATCTAAAGAATTGTAATCTGTTTTGATTGATTCGACAGACGTTGGATCAATCGTAACGAGTGGTGAATTTTCCGTATTATTTTGCATAAGAAGGTTATAAAAACTACTTGTATTTCAGTCAATAAATTGAGAAACAATTATCTTTTATTCATAAGGCCAAAGGAAGACACAACCCCCATGAATCCACGTACAAAAACAGTTTCTAAATGGACCGAGCTTCCCAGCGACCTAAAAACTCAAATTAGTACTATTTTTCAGCAAAATTTCAAAACTGAGATCGGCCCCACTGGCGAAATTCGCACAGATGGACGCATTTACCCCAACGAAATAGTGCTAAGCGTTGGAATCCACAAAAAAGGAGAACTTCGTTTTCATAATTTCGAAGTTTCAATAGACCACAAAAACGACAAAGAAAAAATTGTCGAACTGATTTATCTGTCTGTCGATGCGATCGCAAGCCTGGTCACAGAATATTTTGAAAACGATGAAGACATCGAGCTGCCCTACACATGGATGCTTTATCCATTTAACGGCCAAAATGTTTGGTTGCAATTTTCAACCGTGAATCCTGATCTTGAATCTGAAGCGAATAAATTATTGGGCATCACAGATGATGCTGAAACAATTCTAAAAAATGCAGAAGCCGAACGTTCAGCTGATGCACTTGATGCCACCGAAGATGAATTTGATGAGTTGGTTAAACATATCGACATTGAACAAATGCAAGTGCCTACGATGTTTAAATCGAAAAAGAAAAAGGACGAGTTACATTAGTTATTTATGAACATGATAATGCTCGTAAAAATCGCGCTGGTAGTCATTCTTAAACGAATGACTGCGGCTGCCAAGAGCTGCGAAAATATTCCAAACAATAAATATCCCAATAAAAGAATAAATCAATTTTACGTGTAAATTATATTTCTGAATCGCAAAAACCATAAATAAACTGATCGCCGGAAAACATAAAATAAAATGCCAATGATTAAATTCGACGGGTGACAGGCTGGCTGCAATGAAAACAGCAACAAACATCACTGCAAAATAATTTAAAAATCTGTGTTCAAAATTTTCGTCTAAATTTTGCTTCAAGCGAAATTTTTCACGCCAAGGGTGTTTTTTTAAAAAATCGCCGATGACTTTGAAACTAAATATCAGACTGGCCGCGGCCAAAATCCATTTTAAAACATGAAAAATATTTGAAACAATAGATCGCAAAATTTCAGAAGTTATCCAATCAAATTGAATTTCAGAAAAAATATGTCGGCCGAAATAAACAGATCCCATTCTGAAAAAATAGATTAACGACTTAATCACCGGATACACCAACACAAAATTTCGCCCAATAAAGGCATCACTTTTTGTTAAATCAATATTTTGTTCAACACCTGTATTTGAAAAACGATCAACTAAATAAGGTATAAGCGATAAAATGATCAAACCAGATCCGGCTGTCAACCCCCGCCAGCTGATTTTTATTTGTTTCGTTAGAAACAACCCTAATGAAATAATCGCCAAAATAATAAATGAAAAATGTGTCTGAAAACAAAGGCCAATCATGACCACATGAAAAAATGTCAGCCAAAAATTTTTATGTTTCATTTTCAGGGCTGTATACAAATGTACAGTTGAAAATAAAAAAAGATACGCCGGATTATACATCTCAGATTGTTCGATTCGCCAAGGGTTCAACCAAAAAAACAGACCTAATAGCAAAACAGGAAAGCCTTCGTGAATTAAAAATCCAATACGTCTTAATAAAAAATAGCTGATAAAATGAAAAATAAAAATTATAGCCATCGCAGAATACGGCGAAAAATAAATTTTCATTGGTATTCCAGTAACCGCAGTTAAAAACGATCCAGGGATTGATCCAACCTTGGTGGCGCGGTTGCCAAAATTGGTCCATTGATTTGTTTGCACCAGTTTTACAGCTTTATCCATCAACTGCGTATTATCAGGATGAATCATCAGTGTTTTAAACATCAGTGCGCTGAGCAGCGCACCAATGAATAAAATTAAAATCTCACTTTTAGAATGAGTCAGGTTTCGAATTAGTAATCTCCGTCGTCATCAATCGCAGTTGATTCAACTGTTCCACGAATTTCATCCGTAAAAGATTGTGCTTCGTCATCGCCAGCATCATCAGGAATCACTGATTCATCAATTTCAAGTTCAGCAATTGAACTTAAGAAATCTTTTTCAGTTTTTAAATCTTTTTTAATCATTTCTAAAAACTTATCTGGATATCTTGATGTCAGTGCAACGATATATTTTTCAAGCTTATCATCGATCAGAATTACTTTTCTGATTTGGATTTTTTTCCATAATAATAAATAGTGATATCTGCAGTAACCCTCAACATTTGCAACTTGATCGCAATCGCGAACGCGGCACAGTCTGCGACCTTCAGAATCTGTTAAATAAATTTCAGCGTCTGCGGATTCAGAATCGTCATCATCTGAAAATTCATCCAGATTATCATCTTCGTCATCGTCTTCGACAGCTTTTAAATCATCTTCGTATTCGGCGATTTCTGATTCTCCGAAATCGTCATCGATATCATTTTCGATGTCATCGTCGTCGTCTTTTTTCTTATCGTTTTTTTTCGATTTCGATTTAATTTTTGCATTTACTTTGGGCTTAACCGCAGTTTTTAATGTCTGGGGTTTTGCGTCAGTTTTTACAGCAACTGTAGAAGTTTTTTGATTTTTCAAATCTTCTTTAGACGCTGTTGCACTTTTAGAAGCAGATTTTGAATCATCTTTTGCTGGCGCATTAGCCTTCTTAAGTATTACAGTCGGTTTTGATGCCGAATTTGCTTTATTTTTAGACTGATCTTCGTTTTTTTGAATCGGTTTTTTTGCCATAGTGATTTAGCGTTGCGGTAAAAAACATTCTCTGTCAACTTCAATTTATAATAATGTTTATAAATAATGTTTTAAATCTAATAAACTAAAAAAATCACAGGAGATTAAAAATGGAAAATGTCGTTATCGTTTCAGCACAAAGAACTGCCGTTGGATCATTTCAAGGTGCATTGTCAACATTACCCGCAACCAAATTAGGCGCCATTGCGATCAAAGCTGCGATCGAAAAAATTAATTTAAATCCCGCAGACATCCACGAAATTATCATGGGCCAAGTTTTAACTGCAGGTGCAGGCCAAGCCCCTGCACGACAAGCCGCAATTTTTGCTGGTATCGCTAATTCAACTCCGTGTTTAACAATTAATAAAGTCTGCGGATCTGGGTTAAAAGCCGTGATGCTTGCCAGCGATTCTATCCAACTTGGTCACACAAGTGTTGCTATCGCCGGCGGACAAGAGAACATGAGCCTTGCTCCACATCTGATTGAAAATTCTCGAACAGGTTACCGTATGGGTAATGTTTCAATGACAGACTCTATGATCAAAGATGGTTTATGGGACCCTTACAATAATTTTCACATGGGTAACGCTGCTGAAATTTGTTCACGCGAATTTTCTTTCACACGCGAAGCCCAAGATCAGTTCGCTATTGATTCATATAAAAAAGCACAAGCCAGTATTGCAAATGGAGTTTTCAAAAATGAAATCACTGACGTCGTCATTGAAGGCAAAAAAGGTGCCGTTACAATTAATACAGATGAAGAACCGGGAAAAGCCATGTTCGAAAAAATGCCAGGATTAAAACCAGCTTTTGAAAAAGATGGAACAATCACTGCTGCGAATGCATCAAAAATTAATGACGGTGCTGCCGCCATTGTGTTGATGTCTGAATCTGAAGCGAAAAAACGTGGCCTAAAACCATTGGCTAAAATTGTTTCACACGCAACATTTGCACAAGATCCAAAATATTTTACAACAGCTCCGGTAGGCGCAATTAAAAAATCATTAGAAATCGCAAATTTAAAAATTTCTGATATTGATCTTTTTGAAATCAACGAAGCTTTCGCAAATGTCACAATGGCCGCACAAAAATCTTTAGAAATACCTATGGACCGCATCAACGTTTTCGGCGGAGCCATTGCAATCGGTCATCCGATCGGCGCCAGCGGCGCACGTATTTTTACAACATTGATTCACGGACTACAGACAAAAAATGCAAAACGTGGATTAGCTACACTTTGTATCGGTGGCGGCGAAGCCGTTTCTGTAATTATCGAAAGAATGTAAGTAAACAACGTTTACAGGAAGTGAAACTGGACTATGTCGAAAAAAGTTTATCAAAATGCCAAAGAAGCCCTTCATGATGTGAAAGATAATTTAACTTATCTTGTTGGCGGTTTTGGTCTTTGTGGAATTCCAGAAAATTGTATCGAAGCACTCAGAGATTCTGGCGTAAAAAATATTACGTGCGTTTCAAACAATGCCGGTGTTGATGATTTTGGCTTAGGTTTGCTATTACAAACCAGACAAATTAAAAAAATGATGTCTTCGTATGTTGGTGAAAATGCCACTTTTGAAAAACAATACATGAACGGCGAACTTGAACTTGAGTTTTGCCCGCAAGGCACATTGGCTGAACGACTTCGCGCAGGTGGCGCAGGAATCCCTGCATTTTATACTCCCACAGGCGTTGGTACAAAAATCGCTGAAGGTAAAGAGGTTCGTGAATTCAAAACTTCGGACGGTGCTCGCGAATACGTTTTAGAAAAAGGAATCACCGGCGAATTTGCCTTTGTCAAAGCTTGGAAAGGCGACAAATTCGGAAATCTGATTTACCGAAAAACTGCGCGCAATTTTAATCCGATGATTGCAACCGCCGGAAAAATCACAATCGCCGAAGTCGAAGAACTTGTTGAAACCGGAACACTTGATCCCGATCAAATTCATACACCCGGCGTGTATGTACAACGTATTTTTCAAGGTGCGAATTACCAAAAACGTATTGAGCAAAAGACTGTGAGTAAATAATTATGCCATTAACACGCGAACAAATTGCCAAACGAATCGCTGAAGAAGTCAAAGACGGCTACACTGTAAATCTTGGAATCGGAATTCCCACGTTAGTTGCAAATTATATTTCACAAGACTTAAGTGTTATGTTGCAAAGTGAAAATGGATTATTAGGAATGGGACCATTCCCCACAGAAGAACACATTGATGCCGATTTGATTAACGCTGGAAAACAAACAATCACTACAGCACTCGGCGCCAGTTTTTTTTCAAGTGCAGACAGCTTTGCGATGATTCGTGGTGGCCACATTGATATGACAGTCCTTGGTGCAATGGAAGTTGACGAAATGGGTAATATCGCAAATTGGATGGTCCCAGGCAAGATGATCAAAGGCATGGGCGGCGCTATGGATTTGGTAGCTGGAGCGAAAAATGTGATCGTGGCTATGCAGCACACTGATCGCGAAGGTCATTCAAAATTAAGATCAAAATGCACTTTGCCGTTAACAGGTGTTCGCTGTATTAAAAAAATTGTTTCTGATTTTGGTGTTATTGAAATTACAGATCAGGGTTTTGTATTACTAGAATACGCTCCTGACATGACAGCCGATCAAGTCCTTAAAGCCACTGAGGGCAAAATGACTTTACATCCTGAATGTAAACCCATGAAAGTATAGCTTAAATACTAAACTAGACCCTTTGTGGCCCTAAAATATTGGCCCCCTGATTGCTTTATATAGCGTTAAGGGGAAACTATGAAAACTATTCTTACTGTCATCGCCGTTCTTTTTTCAATATCAACATTCGCACAATTGCCACCGTCGGCAGTTGTCACAAACGTACAAATTGATGGTTCAGGTTGTGACGCAAGCAATGCCTCTGCAATCATGACTCAAGATTTAAATTATCTCAGTGTTCTTTATGATCGTTTCTCTGCACAAATCGGCCGTGGAACTGAAAATCCTGATGCAAAATCTATTGAAAAAAGATGTACAATTTTAGTCGATGTAAATGTGCCGCGCGGATGGATGTTTGATATCGATTCGATCGAATACAAAGGTTACGTTGAACTTCCAAATAAATTAGCTGTCGCCTATCAGGTTGCTACAGCTGAAATTGCAGGTGGCAAAGGTAGCGTTGGATTTGAACAAAAATTATTTAATGGCCCCAGATCTGAAAATTATTCTTTGTTGATGAAGAATGTAAACATACTCGGCAACAACACAACATTAGGCACGCTTTCATGTCTAGCGAGCGGTCAAAATATTCGAATTAAAATTAAATCTGTTATTGGCGTTCGTAATTTGCTCGCACAAATTTTCAAACCTGCTGTAAAAATCGTTGTCGATTCAACAGACGCAAGCTTCAGACAAAAACTGAAATTAACATGGAGACGGTGCCAGTAAGTTTGATTTGATTATCTAAATCTCTTTCAAATTTTTAAATCTCAATGGAAGCTGACCTTGGTCAGCTTTTTTGTATTCTTCACCACCCACCGTATGAACGTGCAATGAATTTGTTTTTCCATGATCTGCGACGGGCTGACCTAATGTGAAAATAATACGGTCACCCGTTTTTGATAATCCATTTTCGATCAACATTCTTTCAACCTGCGAAATAATATCTTTTAAATTTTCATAGGGCCGTAAATGCAAAGTTTGCAAACCCCAAGTGATTTCAAGGCGATTCAAAACATCAAGGTCTGTCGTGATCGCAATGATCTGCGCCTTGGGCCTGAATGTTGAAATAATTTGGGCAGTTTTACCTGACGTCGTTAAACACACAATTGCACTGGCATTTAATTTTAAAGCTGATAACACAGATCCCGCAGCAATCGCAGCAGGCGTACTTAGTAATTCATTTTCTAATGACAACTTATAATAATTATTTTCATTTTTTTCAACTTCAACAATAATTTCATGCATCGTTCGAATCGCTTTGAACGGATATTTTCCGCTGGCACTTTCCGCCGATAACATCAATGCATCTGAACCATCCAATACGGCATTGGCAACGTCTGTAATTTCAGCGCGCGTTGGTCTTGGATTTTCAACCATTGAATCTAACATCTGCGTCGCCGTGATCACAGGTTTACCCATCTGATTACATAAACTAATAATTCTTTTCTGCACCCCAGGCAAACGACTTTGCCCTGTTTCAACCGCCAAGTCTCCGCGGGCAACCATGACGACATCTGACAACCTGATAATTTCTTCTAAATTTTCTAAGGCTTCTAGCATTTCAATTTTTGCAACAATTTTTGCAGGTGATTTGTGTTGATCAATAATTTCGCGCAATTGCCTGATATCTTTTCCGTATCTGACAAAACTTAATGCGATGTAATCGACATTATTTTTTAAACCAAAATCAAGATCGGCTTTGTCTTTTGCGGTCATAGCCTCGACCGGCAAATTTACACCGGGCAAATTCATACCTTTTCTGTTTTTTAAAATTCCGCCGTAAATGACTTTGGCTTTCAAAGTCTTCTCGAACACTTCAGTCACTTCAAGCTCTAATAATCCATCATCTAATAAAATACGAACTCCGGGTTTCGAAGCCTTGCACAGTTCTTTAAAATCGCTGGGAATTAGTCCTTCACGACCTAATACGTCTTCGATCGTAACCGTGACAATTTCATCTTGAGTAATGACGATCGAACCTTTTTCGAATAATCCGACGCGTACCTTGGGGCCTTGTAAGTCTTGCAAAATAGTGACTGGCGCTTTTAAAGCGATCGACTTTTCGCGAATGATTTTAATCACAGACAAATGTTCTTCGTGTGTACCGTGACTGAAATTAAGACGTGCTATATTTAATCCGGCATAAATAGCTTTTTCTATATTTTCAGGGTCTTTGGTTGCGGGGCCAATGGTGGCTACAATTTTTGCGCGGCGATGAAATAAAGGCTGTGTTTCAAATTTTGATTGCATCAGAACATCGTAAATAATTACTGTTCAAAAGTCCTCATAAAAAACAACTGCCGCGACCTTTTTCTTTCAAGCAAAACTTTTTCTTGGTCAGCAACGCGGCGTTTTTCAATATTTTCTTCTGACGCGATCTCTCTGTGAATATGCTTTTGCAAAGCTTCAGTTTGTTTTTTTGAATCCTCATTGAGTCGATTTTGGTATTGCTTTGACAGCGAAGCTAATTCTTTTTTAAAAAGTTCTTTTGACGTATAAAATTCTGACAAGTACTGAACCAAAGCTTCTCGGTTTAATAATTCCGATTTTTGCAAAACCAATGACGCTGTATTTTTCAAGTCCTTATCCTGTGGACGATTTTGATTTTCGAAACTTAAAATTTTAAAATCTAAATTGTTCGAATCCAACAAATAGATTTTATTTTTATTTTTTTTAACAAATTGTTGCTTTATCGTATTCACTTCATAACCTGAAATTTTGTACTTATCACCCGATTGTAATATCAAAAGGCCCTGTTTGATTTCAACATTGATTTTGTCGTTACTTTTTTCCAACTGTATCACTGAATCTTTAGAAAATTGAATTTTAATTTTATTCCATTCAGCGGCTGCACTTTGTCGTGCTTTAACTAAGCAGGGTGATTCTTGACTTAAAATACAATCTTCAGGAACTTGAATCAGTGACTCGGACGCCTTGATCTGATTAAAAAACAGAATGATAGCTGTTGCGGCTAGTATCTTCACAATCTTTTTGATTCCGTATTTTTTTGATTTTTTGCGAAATTTTTTTGAATGATATCATTGATCACCGAGGCTTCGCTGCGACGCTGATGTTTGTCGTAATAATTTTTCAATAATTCCAAAGATTTGCCTGTCCATTCCGAATCCGGATACTGTGTCACCATGACATCAATATCTGCCAAACACAGATCATTGATTTCAGATTTGCATTGAATTTCTAATTTATAGTATAAGGCCTTTGAAATTGATTTTGCATTTAAACTGTTTGACTTTACTTTTTCCAAATATTTCAAAGCCTGTTCATTTTGTTTTTTACCGTAAGATTCACGGTACTTTGAAAAATAAAATTCTGACATGTCGATGGGTTCAATATTGGTATTTTGTGTTCCTGCAGCGCTTGATTGAATCGATGCAGGGCTGCGATTTGAGTCCGTCTTCAAAGCTGATAATTCGAACATCAGTTTTTCATTCTGAATTTTTAGATTTTCATACGCCACGGTTTCAGCTCTGACGCCTGATTCGTATTCTTTAAAATTGGTAAAAGCCAAAATTTGCAAAGCAAAAAGTACTAAAATAAAAATAACATACTGCATATTTGACTTCATGATAATATTTTCGGCATTCACTAGACTAAAGTTTAATTTATTATTTTCAAATCTCAGAATGAAACATATTTTTAATGACAAAAAAATCAAAATTGATAGGCTCTGATCTTTCTTTAATTGCTCTTCAGCATAGGTATTTAAAATGAATAAATCTGAACTGGTTACAGCTATTTCTTCAAAAACTAAAATGAGTAAATCTCAAATCGAGACATGGCTGGATGCCACACTTGAAATTATTCAAAAAACAGTTTCGAAGGGCGAAGAAGTAAAACTTGTTGGCTTTGGTTCGTTTCAAAAAACAAAGCGCATGGCGAAAACTGGCCGAAATCCAAAAACAGGCGAAACTCACAAAATTCCAGAAACCAGTGTTCCTCGCTTTAAGCCCGGCAAAGATTTCAAGGACAGTGTTAAATAATCCAGCCAAATAAATTCTGAACTTTACAGTTTCGTTAGAATTGATCAAATTTACTTTTGGCCACATTTGGCCAATGATCAATAACTTCAATTAAATCATAATATTTAATTTGAAATGACTTATTCATTATATCCTGAAATAAAAAACTTTTGCTCAATGGAAATTTCAATCGCTTATTTAAATAGGCCCAGAACATTTTTTCACCCATAATACCACCTAGAAGCCTTGCCGCTGATGTGTATGAATGTTGGCTGTGTACTTTGAATCGCCGACTCGTTGTTTCTACGGCTTGAGTATTCATTTCTTTTAATTTTTGTTCTAAAGCAATGGCCAGTACGTCTTTACCTTGATCATCAAAATTTTCAGACATTAAAAATGAACGCATATCAAAAACGGTACTGGTTTTTCGTTTTGGATTCATTATTTTTGAAAAAAAATAAGTCAACATTTCAAGCCAGATCAATGACAAAAAATATTTTTTCGAATCAGCTATCGTTTTAACATAAACTCGCTGTTGATATAAAAAATATTCAGCGGCTAATTTACTAATGTGATTCAAGCTAAAACTTTCTAGGTACCCTTTTTGCAGCTCAGGCACATAAAAACTTTTTTTGTCAGATATATCTTTTTGAATTTTACGCTTTGCAGATACGTCCAATTGTTTAAATTCTTCGGAAAAATTAATTTCAGTTAAAGCATAAATGCTAACGGATGCCGTATTTGTTTCAATTTTTAATGTGTCTGACAGAAAGCGCACGCACCTAGCGATGTGATCCGTCGTATCGATTTCGTCATCATCAGATTTTAAATGGCTCTGTGAACTTTCAAGCCACAATAAATAATTTTGCCACTTAACCCATGGCAAAACAGCCATAACTGCCCAGCGATTTTTTCCCAGATCAATAAAATCTGATACATTATTTTTTGATTCTAATAATTTAAAATATAAGTCATCTGGACTTTGAAAAACTGTTTGTATTTTATATTTTGGCAAAATATTTCTTAAACTGATAGGTAAATGATTTTTAGCCAAATGATAATCGCCCATCTGCACTATCAATAGCCGGTTCGTATCTATCAGAAAATTTTTACGTATATGCATTGCTATTTTTTGATCGCGTACAGATAAGTTCGCATGCATTTGATTGATGGCATAAACCGGCACTTTGTTCTGACTGGCCCAGTGCAGTAAAGGTTTTACGAATTGAAATGAAAAGTTCCAGTTTTTGTTCCATTTGGCTTGTACGATAAAATCAGCTTCCGAAATTTGCCCTGCCAGATATTTATCCAGAACCTGCTGATATTTAGCATCTAGACATTCTAACCCCAATGCCAATTCTTGAGGTTTTAACTTTCTACAAACCCGCAAAAGTGATCTGATCGACTGCGGCTCCGAGTGAAAATCACCAAACAACAAAATATCGGTCTGGTCCAAAGATTTAAAAAAAATGTCACTTGTTGTTGTTTTTGCCTTTGCTATTTTAATTTCAGTTAAATAATGCTTTTTATAACGCTCGATTGAAGCTGCAGATTTACCCAAAATAGTTTCGACCCTGTTTTTGATCTCTTCATAGAATTCGATCCTGCGTTTTAAAAGGTCTTTGTGGTTCATCGCAATATAATATTAAAACACTGCTTGATTTCAATCCTTAAAAGCAAAATGATATAACTATGAACAAAAAAATGAATTTACTGCTATTGTCTTTATTGGCTACAACTCTGACATTTATTTATTTAACCTATCATCATTACAGTTTGATTTTAGGTATAACACCATCGTCACTTTGTCACATCAGTCAAACATTGAACTGTGATGCTGCGGCCCTAAGCTCATATTCGGAATTTTTGGGAATTCCAATTGCTGTTTTTGGTATGTGTTTTTCGTTTGTTCTATTCATCGTTATGTTTTTTGTCCGCCTGGAATGGCTCCAGCCAACGACATTTGTTACGGCTGTACTAAAAACATTACTTTTTGCTTCTGCGATTTTATCTGTTGTTCTAGGTTTAATTTCAGTTTTTAAATTGGGTGTTATCTGCCCGTTCTGTCTCATTAGCTATGTCTTAAGCTTTATCAATTGTTTCTTTATTTTCGGAATGTATAAATTCAATTTTTCAGGATTATCATTTTCAGCACTTGCAGAGAACAAAGGTTATTTATTAACTTTAGCGATGATCCCCTTTCTGGCTTGGTTTACATCTTCCACTGTGCTTTCGTCATTTGGATATGACGAGCTGATCAAAGTTATCCCCGAAAAATTATCTTATTGGAAGCAGATGCCTGTGCAGAACTTTGATCTTCAATCTGGATTAATTAAGGGGGACTTAAACAGCTCAAATACACTTGTTGAATTTGCCGATTTCAAATGCCCGCACTGCAAAGTCGCTAGTGAAACCATTAAAAATTTCTTAAAAAATTCTCCGAAAATAAAAATTATTTTCAAAGTGTTTCCTTTGGATGGCAATTGCAATCCAAATGTCAGCTTCAAAGGTGACTCATCACGCTGCCAAATGGCCGGACTTGTTTTATGTGCAGAAAAATTGGCGCAAAACGGTTGGGCTGTTCATGATTATTTTTTTGAAAACCAAGAATCTTTGGCACAAATCTCAGATATAAAAACTGAATTCAAAAAAGTTGCGGAATCCTTAAAACTGAATGCTGACGAGATCATAAAATGCAGTGACTCAACAGAAACCTATGCTTTGATTGCTCAGTTATCAAATGAAGGTAAGGCTGCAAATGTTGAAGGAACGCCCTCTATTTATTTGAATAAACAAAAAATCGAAGGCCAGTTTTTACCAATTTTAAAGGCTGCGTACAAAACTTTAAATTAAACCAATCGAGCGATAAAACCAGTCTAAGGCGATGGATATATATTCGTCAAAGACGATGGATATTGTTAGACCCAGGCCCCAAAACAGTTCGATCACAAATGCAGAAATAGCAACAAGTGCTACTGAACACCAAACTGCTTTAACAACAATTTGCGTGGATTTAACATCGTTTAAACGCAATTCCTCTTCGGCTTTCTCAATTTTTTTTATAACAAACTTTAATTCTTGAAAATGCTCTTTAAATTTTTCTTTTAATTCATGCTGTTTTGTTCGAGTTAATGAGGTTAATCCTGGAAAATTTCTTTTGGTTCTGATTGCAAAAATCAGATCGATTGAATGCTGAATGTAGCGTTCTGTTTTCTGTTGAAAACTAGCATAAGGTGATTCCTTATTTAAAAAATCTTTCAGATATTGAATGGCACGATCATATTCTTCGTTGATAACAAATGTTAAAATATTGTAGCGTAACGTATCCGGTCGCCCTAGATCAGAAATATCTAAATCATGTGGGCTTTTTCGTTCATCTTTTTTTAATGCTGCAGCCATAACCACTTATCGGTAAATACAAAAATAACTACACTCTCGCAGGTCAAGCAAACTAAGAGCTGGTCAATGGTCTAGTTTTATTGCTTGGCCGCTTTGTTTTCGTTTACAGACTTTAGTGTTGGTGAAATTCATGTCACACTGAGTTTATTGTTACATTTAACTTCAAGGAGGAAGTTATGGAATTTTCGCTCGACCATTTAGAAATTGTTCAAAATCCATCATCAGCTCGTTTAAATGCACAGCCTGCTGGATCCGAAAATCAATCTGCCGTACTTGATGATTTATCAAGTCAAATTGAAGACTTACAAAATAAATTGAAATTAAACTATCGAAAACTCTTACTTTTTGAAACTGAAAACCAGAAACTGATTCAAGAAAAAAATAAACTTTATTTTGAAGTTAAAAATTATCATGAAAAATTTGAAATACTCTCTGAAAAAAATGAAAGCCTCGAACTACATACAGAGCGGATCGAAGGCCAGTACAAAATCAGTCACGAAAAATATTTAGCCTATGAAAAGTTATGTGAAACACAATCGGTTGACCTAAAAAGATTGTCAAAGTTTCACCTAAAGATCAAAGACATCATTAAACCGTATGTTCAATCGTTAAAAACACAAATCGAAATACTTGAAAATGATCTACAAAAAACACAGCAAATGAGTTCGTCATTCGAAAAATTAAATAATGAAAATATTATTCAAATTCAGCACTTAAAACAAAATATCGACCTGCAAAAAAATAAAGCTGAGAATGAAAAAACAAATTTTATTCAATCCTACGAGGAACAAATTCATTTTTTATCCAAAGAAATATTACAGTATCAACAAAAAAACGAAACACTTGAATCTGAAATTTTCAAGCAGAAAAAAATGAATGAGAACAAAAATTATATTGAAAATGAATTGATCCGATTTAAACGATTACAAGAATCTGATCAGGCCGATTTAACTGCATTGAAATTAAAAAATTTAAATTTAGAAAATGATTTTTCTAAATTTCAGACTGAACAGGCTGAGCTGAAAAATAAAATGTCAGCTTTGCAGATCGAAAACAATCAATTAGCCCAAAATTTGGACGCAACACGGGCCCAGCTAACCCAAAAAATGGATGACCTTGAAAAGTGTCACTTGCGTTTAAAAATGCTTGAAAAATTAAATACGAATTTAAGTTTGTCGTTTACAAATCAGAATATTTTAGGGCCTCAGACAGGGTCGTAAATGTTTTCAGAGCTGAAAAACCTTTTAGTTCTAGTAATTTGTGAAAATCATGCTTCAAACCTACAACAGAGGCCAGAGGAATCATATTTATAGATTCAAAAAAAGTTGTTAAATTTGCTGAAGCCGTAAATGATAGATTTTCTAAACAAAAGATCACTTTTTGATCCTTTAATTTTTTTTCGCAAACATCACGAAAAGGTTTGTTTTGATCAGGCTCAATACGCCCATTGATTTCAACCACTGTTAATTCGCCGACTTGATAATAAGTTGCATTCATCATAGAAAACTCCCCGTTTGATGTCTACTTATTGATCGGTCGTTTCTGAAAAATAATGAATGCCCCTTTAGTCTTGAAGTGACAATCCACGAATTCATTTTTATAATTTTCGGACGTGAAATTAATTGTATTTTCATTTTTTTATTTTTCATTTTTTACATCTGTAAAAATATATGCCGACCAAAGTCGCGCCGCTGCTCGTATCGCGGGTTTTACAATCACAGCCGAAAATTTATCGCGGGATTTAGAAAAAAATACAGTGTCGTTAAATGGTCAGGTCGAAGTCACCTATAAAAACCAATCCTTCAAAGCAGATTCACTTTTTATTGATCAAAATTCAAGGCAAGCTATTTTGAAAGGTCATGTTCAAATTTTTGCTGCTGACGTTGAAATCGGTGGTGACGAAATTCATTTGGATTACGAATCAGATCAATCTGTTATTTACAATGGTTACGTCCAATCAAATAATATTCAATTTCATGGTCAATTGATTGAGCAAGAATCAACAAAAAATTTTTCAATATTAGATGCAGACTATACAACGTGCAGCAATTGCCCAGCCTCATGGAGTTTTAGCGGCACAAAAATCAAAGCCGAATTAGGCGGCTATGCTTTCTTAAAAAATACATTCTTAAAAGTAAATGGCTTTCCTATTTTATGGTTACCCTATTTAGTTGTACCTTTAAAAAATGAACGCCAATCCGGTTTGTTAAGTCCTGAATTAGGTTATATCAATAACAGAAATTTAGTTGTTTCAGAAAGTTTTTTCTGGGCCATTGATCGCTCTGAAGATTTAACGTTTACACTGAAAAATTACGAACTGGGTGGCTTAAAACAGCTTCTTGAATACCGCTATGCCTTGGCCGATGATTCATTTGGCGAAATTCACGCTTCGCATATGAACGATACTGTGTTTAAATCAGAGCCACGTTATAATTTTTTTAGACCGATCAATCAAAAAGAAGATTCGTTTAATCGCTGGGCTTTCAAAGCCGATCAAAGACATTCAATCAACGAAAATACGCATCTGAATTTTAAAGCTCACCAAATCAGTGATTTACAATATCCCAAAGATTTTTTTGATGAATTTAAAAATTACGCCGAAAGTGGCCTTGAAAATCGTTTAACCTTAAGCACTGCTCACTCGAATTCACTTCTGAGTTTGGATCTGGTTTATTTTAAACATTTGCTCGAAGCTAATCCACTCAGTGATAATTCTTCAGCGGTACATAAATTGCCAGAAATTCGTTTCGATACACAATTGCAAAAAATCGGTACATCGTCGGTTTATTATAAAATCAATATTGACGGCACCAGCTTTTACCGACAAAAAAAATATGACGATATAACAGTTGGTCTTGACGGTCAAAAATATGTCACGAATCAATCTGCAAATCCACAATGCGATAACGCTTTAAATCCGACATCATTACCTTCTGATTGCGACCGCGCCGAAGATGGCGTTTACAATGAGGGCACAGATTTGCTTCGTACGGGCCAACGCTTGAATTTTAAAACATCCTTGACCACCGAGTCCTATACTTTGGGTGCGATTAATATGACTCCACAAATCATGTATGCAGATACGCAGTATTTTTTTACCGAAGGTGAGAAAAAATATAATCACAGAAAACTAGTTGAATTTGATATCATGTCGCGTAGTAAATTGTACCGCATATACGATTCAACAGATTTAGATATTGAAAAAAAATACAAACATGAATTAATTCCTGAAGTCACCTACACGTGGCTGCCATGGATTGATCAAGAAGCACATCCATTTTTCGGTAATTTTAAAAATAGTGACACACCTTTTAAATCTCAAGATCAAATTAATGATTCAGATATCAATCGCACCAATCAGAACAGCTTACAGTTTGATACATCCGACCGCGTGTACGAACGACATATTATTAAATTTTCAATTTTAAATCGAGTCATTAAAAAAATTATCAAAGATGCCTCCTATGTGCCGATGTTAACGTTTAACGTCAGTCAGTCGTACGATCTTTATCAAACAGAAGCCAAAGAAAATATAAACAAACCCCTTTCAAATTTAAGTGGTAATTTAGATTTATCTTTAAATGCTTTTAGTTTTAATCAACAGATCAATTATTCACCCTATGAATTTGCGACAGATTCAACTTCGACACTGATCTACCGAAATATTCAAGGTCAGTATTTTAAATTGGGTTATGTTTCAAATCGTATAAATCCCGCTACAAAGGTTGATGACATCGCTTTGGCGGTTGGCTTTGTAACAACATATTTAAACTTGGTCACGGGTGTTGTTATCGATACCAGCGAAAACAGAGCTTCAGATTCCAGATTAAAAAAACATTCTTTAATCGCCCAATTTAAACCCCCCGGCGAATGCTGGGGTATTAATTTTTTTCGCGACCAAAAAATTGGCGTAGGCGCCGAATGGAAAGTCCGCTTTGACTTTTCGTTTGATGGCAAACCTCAAAAAATTATCCCACCTGACGAACTTAAATTAACTTACTAAATTGACCCACTTTATTGTCTTGGAATGACTGACAAATCCAGCCATCAGCTGAGTCTTATAATTTTTGAATTCACCGTTTGTTAAAAATATATAATTTCTTTTTAACCGATCAATTTGTTTTCGATGAATACGCTCGAAACTCATCCATTCGTTATGTAAATATTTAACTTCGATCAATGTCACACGATCTTCGCGTTTTACAACCAGATCAATTTCGCCAAATTTATATTTTTTTCGTTTTGAAATGATGTGCCATTTTTTTTGAACTAAAAATTTTTCGACAATGTTTTCAGCCCAAAGGCCACGCTGGACATGACTTAATTGATTAGGTGATAAATTCTTTAACTCCGCCGAATGATTTTCGGTGGATTGATAAAACTCCATGTTTTTCGACGGCTTCACGGTGCACCTCTGTGCCGTAACCTTTATGTTTTTCAAAACCATACTGCGGATAATCCACAGACATTTTTTTCATCAACTGATCACGAGCAACCTTTGCAACTATAGACGCTGCAGAAATCTGCCTCACTTGCTTGTCGCCTTGAATGATAGCTCGCTGTTCTAACTCTCCGAATATCGGAACCAACAAAGGAATTATATCCCGTCCATCGACAAATAATGTTCCCTTTGAAATATCAATTTTCTTAAGCAGTTGTTTATGTAACGCAATCACAGCACGGCTCATCGCAAGCAGCGTCGCCTGTCTGATGTTCAATTCATCAATTTCATCTGGCGTAGCCCAGCCCAACGCAAAATAATGATCTTTTTTAATCTGTTCCGAGATGATATCTCGTTTGTGTTCTGGAATTTTTTTTGAATCGATATAAGTTTCAAGATCTGCGTCTGTTAAATTTTTATCGTTAAATACAACAACGCCGGCACAAACTGGACCGGCGATGCATCCTCGACCTACTTCATCAACACCCATGACAGGTGTTTTATTTGGATCGAGATCTAAAATTTCGAATTTTTTTATCAAAACTATTCGGCTGCGACAGTTTTTACTTTAGCTGCAGGTTGCGCTAATACCGATTCGATACGAGCAGCTTTACCATCAAGACCACGTAAATAATAAAGTTTTGCACGACGAACACGACCTGTGCTGACTAATTCAACTGAATCAATCGCTGGAGACGAGAACGGGAATGTTCTTTCAACGCCAACACCTGCAGAAATTTTACGAACTGTAAAAGTTTTGTGTGCGTGACCTTGAATTTTTGTAACAACACCTTTGTACAACTGAATACGTTCTTTTTCGCCTTCGATAACTTTAACGTAAACGTTCACAGTATCACCCGGAGAAAATGCTGCAATTTTTGTATTTGTAGTTTTTGGTTTAGTAATACGACGAACAAGATTTGTTTCAACACCAGCGGCCTGCGCCTTTTTTGGAGTTTTTGTCGTTTTAGTTGCTTTCGCTGCTGCTGCTTTTGCCATATCTAATTCCTTAATCGTTATATCTGTATTTTGAGAACGTATTAATTATCACGTACCTAATAAGCGGTCAAGACAGATACTTACGGCCGACCTGACACTTAAATGGCGATAATCATCTTTCGATTGACCTTTGATGGGTTCCAAAACAGCTGAACATGTCTTCATAAAATCTTGGGTTAACCCAAACCCAGTTCCAAAAATTAAAATATAGGGCGTATCACTGGTCATTAGCTCGGTTTTAAAGCTTTCGAATGTGAATTTATCTTGTCCTAGCAACTGCCTAGCATGAGTTGCTACAATTTTAGCCTCGGGATGCCCCCAATCAGCTTTCAACTGATCTATGTTTTCTGCCGTACGAACATCAACCAATGCCGTTCGTCGCATAGGATTAAATTTAGCACCTTCACCCGTGCGCCAATGATCCAAGACCCGTTCAACAAACATCAGCTGGTCTTTCAGTGGATGAACTAAATAATACCGATCCACACCGTAGACTCTGCAAGCACGGGCTATATCATGGATATCAAAATTTGTAATATTGGTCGCAACCAAATCGCCCTGTCGGTCGATCGTTGGATAATGCATTAAAGCCACTGCCAGCGGAGCTTTTCTGTATTGATTGCTAGTTACTACTTCATTCATATTGAACCTTTATATGTACACACAGATAATTTATTATTTAATTCTTTATCTAGACTTTCAATTTGCAAAGTCTTTCGATCCGAATCAGAAACAGTTTTATAAAATTCATTGATCATCAGCCAATTTATTTTTTTATCAATTAACAAATCTGATCTTTTAGACAGCGTAACTAAAATTGAAATATTTTTTTGCCATTCAGAAATTTTTTGATGATTACCTCCGAATAATATTTCTGGAACGTTCATCTCATTTAAACTTTGTGGTTTTGTAAATTGG
>JAYTMM010000371.1:0-5128 GCA_043728555.1 Pseudobdellovibrionaceae bacterium | reverse complement strand
TTAGACGGTCGCGATTATAATCCACAGATGACCGAATTTGAAAAAATGAACAGAGATTACGTATTCAATAAAAAAAATAAAATTGACCGGCCACAGCCTGTTCCCGAAAGTCTGCCAATGGTTAGAAATAAAAATTATTTTATTCCTAAAAAAACTGACGAAGTCAGAATCAACATCACAGATCGACAGGTCTTGGCCACAGTTGATCCTGCAAATCCTTACGTTTTATCGTCAAGCATTTTACAAACTGATTTCTCTGTCGCCCAAGATCAAGTTGATGATTTAGTCTGTAACGCTGGTCAGTTTGTTAAAGTTGTCAACAAGGTGAACGCGCAGGCCGCAGTGGGCAGCTATATGTTTGTTGAGCCATTAACGACGACAGTCAGTCATTTTAAAAAAACTTTTGTCTACAAAGTGATTGGCCAAGCTGAAATTGACGATAAAAATCAAATGCGGATTAAATCGTGTCAAAGTCTATTGAATTCGAAGACGTTGATTGTATCAAATGATAAATTGCAAAGTTTGCCAGAGCCTACGGAGTCAATGGGTAAAGGACCACAATTAATTGAAAGTCTGGAAGCCGAAAATTTAGATTTTTTTAATTTCGGTCAACTTATGGTTATAAATACTGAATCTGAAAAACCGAATCAGGGGCAATCTTTGGATATTTATTCTGAAGCTGTAGGTGCTGTTGTCGGAAAAATGAAAATTTTAAAAAACACAGGTACATTTTCAATAGGTTATTTAACTGAAATCAGCCATCTGATTAAAATAGGTGATCAGGTTTTAATAAATCCTGAATTACAAAATAAAACCGTTGAATCGCCCAGTTTAGATTCTGAACTGAAAATCGAATAAATATTGGCCTAAATTTTGCCAGTAGTTAGATTATGACGACTGCAATCTACTTTAAATGGCTCCAAAGAAAAACCAAGTTTCGAAATCCGGATTCGGTTTTAAAAAAACCAAATTTTTTTTCAATTTCAAGAATTGAAGAATTTGAAATTCAAAAATATTTAGATCTATTAGATGAGAAAAAAATTTCATACACATACCCTTCTCACATACATTACCCGCATGCATTTTATCGAATGAAAGAACCACCTTTGTTTTTTGAATATATTGGCCAGCCGATTTGGAATCAAAATCCGATGTGCGCGGTTGTCGGTTCCAGGAAATGTAATACCTTGACCCAACAATGGATTCATACAGAATTATTTCAATTTATTTCTGAAACAAAAATGACGGTTGTCAGCGGTGGCGCCAAAGGTGTTGATCAGTGTGCTCATTTGATTGCGATCAAAGCGCATGCACCAACGATTGTGGTTTTACCTGCGGGTTTAAATCAGTTGTACCCGAAAGATCTTTCGGAATTAAAATCTGAAATTTTGCATCAACGGGGTTGTTTCGTTTCTGAATTTGAACTCAATCAGACCGTGCATAAAAATTTCTTCTATTTACGAAACAGATTGATCGCAGCACTTGGTAATTTTTGTCTGATTGCTCAGGCGGGTGAGAAAAGTGGAACGATGCTAACTGTTCATCATGCTTTGGAATTCGGTCGACCGATTTTAACGGTGCCTGCGCATCCGATGATGATTGATTTTTCAGGAAATCAAAAATTAATGAAAGATGGGGCTTATATTGTTTCAAATTCCACGGACCTGCATGTTTTTTGGCAGGCTGAATCTTGGTCTGGTCCTGTTGATGAAAATGTGTCTAGCACAGACGGTGGTGTTTTTGTTTAACTCGCCCTATAGCTAGTGGCTGAGTGATTGCAAATCAATTATAAAGTAAAAAGTGAAATTAACTAAAAAAAGCTTTGAAATTCAGGCAAACATCGTCTTAGAATAATTGTAAGGGAGGGGCGATGTGGTCAAGGATGACCATAGTGGTAAGGATGCTACTGCGTCGTCTCATTTTTTGTCTGATATTTAACACTGTCTAAGCTAATTTTTTTCTTAAGTGATAACACGCAAAAATAAAAAATAAAAAATTTGTAGCCCATGCCGAAACCCATGCGGTGATATTTCCCGATCGGGAAATGCTTTCAAAACCTAAATAAATAATCCAATATAAAATAATAAATCCGACGGACACGATGAATCCAGAAGCCTTGCCACTGCGCCTGTTGGTTTGAATGCCAAAGGCAACGCCGACCAATCCAAAAATCAAACATGCAAAGCTCAGTGCGGAACGTTTATGATATTCAAGGTTATAAGATGTTTGTTCTTTGTCATTAAACTCACTGTCTGTTCGGCGTTGATTTAATTCAGTGATTGATAAGGATGCCGCAGATTTTTTGCGTTCTTCGGTTTGAATGGGGTCATTTAAAAAAATATCATAGGATTCAAAATGTACAACAGTGTGTGTTTGATTCTGTTTGTGAATTTCACCATTAAACATTCGTAACTGTACACTGTGGCCCGGGTTTTCAAGGTCAGGTATGATTTGTCCTTTGGGGGCAATGATCGTCAGCGGCGCGTCTGGATTTTTTTCGTCATAAATAAAAAGATCTTCGAGCAAGCCTTGGTCACTGTCGACTTTGTTCGCGTAAACGACCATATCAAAAAAACCTTCAGAAAAAGTTCCTTCTTTAATGGATGCAGCTGCTTTGGAATTACCTAATTGCGAAATAAGAACTTCAAATTGGCGATTGCCCCACGGAGCAATGTAATAGGCTGTTTGCACAGAAAAATAAGTCACTAGCGCAGATAAAAACAAAGCCGGAAGTAGCAAGCTGATACCATGTAAGCCGACGCCTTTCATGGCGATGATTTCGGATTCTTGCGACAGACGGTTATAGGTCATTAAAATAGCAAATAATAAGCTCATTGGTAAGATCAACGGCAGCATTGAAATGCTCATGTATCCCATAATATTTAAAATGGTTGTGAATTTGATGCCGTGAACCAACATAAATTCAGTTAGCCTTAAGGCTTGGAACATCAATAAAATAGAAATGAAAACAAAAATCCCTAACAAAAACGTCGGAATAATTTCTGACAGCAAATAAAAAAAGACTCTCCGTGAACGCCACATCAGACCATCATAAATTATTTCTTTGCGTTGGTCATTGAACAGATTCTAGAATAGACCAATGGACAGAGTACTCATAGCCCTTGATCAAATTCAGTATGCAAATCATCTTGAAATGACGTTACGTAAAGTCGGTTTTGATGTCGAAGCGATCACCACCGAATTTAATCTAAGCGAAAAACTTTTAACGTTTAACCCAGACATAATTGTGGTTCGTGGACAAAGTGCAAAATTGTCGGCATTGAATGTTGGGCGCAAATTGAAAGAAAATTTGAAATTTTCAGGCAAAGTCATTTTGATTCTTGGTGCCGATCAAAAAGTATCGCCTGAAGATTTAGCAAAAATTAAAATGGATTTATTGTTGTTTGAACCGATGGGTGCGTTGAAACTGACAATGAATATTTTAAATTTAGATCCGGCGCGCAAAGAATTGATGCAAGACAAATTGCTCCGCATGGCAGAAACGGATCCAGCGTTTCGCTCGCAGGAACAGTCGTATTTAGTTTCGCACGGACAAGATTTAGATCGTGAATTGATTCAGGTGCAGGATAAAAAAAATGATACTGATTTGGATCTATTGATTAGTGATGAAGCTTTGAATGATTTTTCTAAACCTAAAAATCGGATACCAAAGCCTGAAGCTAAACAAAATCAAGCCTTTGAGCCATTAATATCAACTGAAGCTCAAAAAAAAATCCAAGTCGAATTATCAAATTCAGACATGGAATTACCGATGCGTATTGATTCCTATAATCATCAGATCAAGAAAATTGATCAAGATTTGAAAAAAGGTCTGAGCAAGAGGCAAACTAAGTCTGTGCTGAAAAAGCAGCGCACAGAGTTGATGATTGATCCGGGGCAAGAAAAGTTAGACAGTCTCGATCAAGAAAAACAAAAATTTGCGCAAGCGATGTTTCGAAAAAAATAATTTTTTAAAAACTGCATAAAAATAAAAGGAGATCTAATGGGACAATTTACTCAACCAGTGACAGATTCGTCATTTGAAAATGACGTACTTAAATCAGATACGCCAGTGCTAGTGGATTTTTGGGCTGAATGGTGTGGGCCTTGCCGTGCATTAGCTCCAAAGCTTGAAGAGCTTGCTCAAGAAATGTCTGGCAAAATTAAAATTGTTAAAATGAATGTTGATGAAAATCAACAAACACCGGGTCAGTTCGGCATTCGTGGAATCCCTGCGATGATTTTATTTAAAGGCGGCGCTAAAGTCGGCGAGCTTGTCGGGAATCATCCCAAAGACAACATCGCTGAATTTTTGAAAGATAATACTTAAATGGCTGCAAAAGTTTTAATGATCAAAAAAAATCCGTGTCCTTATTGTGATCGTGCGAAAATTTTGCTAGATAACAAGGGCATTGCATTTGAAACTATTGATCTGACAGATAACATGGACGAGTTGCAAACTTGGAAAGAAAAAACTGGTTGGAAAACTGTGCCTATGATTTTCATCAATGATGCACTTGTTGGCGGCTATACAGATTTAAAGGCGTTGGATGACGAAGGCAAACTTGAAGAGATGTGTAAGTAGGATTTAGTGGATCATTTTTTCCAGCTGATTTTTAAAATCAGCTGGAATTTCCAGAATTTTTAATTCATCAAAAATATTTTTTATATATTCGTTATTATGGCTGAGTTGATTCAGCCATTGCTTTGTTCGGGCTATAGCGAACGATTCTGATTTAAATAAAACACAAGCTTCGTAAAAGCCTGGGATTAATTTTAGGCTTTTATTTTTGTCTGTCGCTTCGGTTTCTGCGAATTTTGAAATTTTATCGCTATATAAATTTTTAATTTCGGAAAATACATATGGATTTCTTAAAGCGCCGCGGCCGATCATAAAATCAGTGCAATCGGTTGTGTCTTTACATTTTTTAAAATCATCAACAGTCCAAATTTCGCCGTTAGCGATAATTGGAATTGTTGTGACGGTTTTGATTTTTGCGATCCATTCCCAATAGGCGGGCGGGCGGTATCCGTCGGTTTTTGTGCGACAATGAACTGTTAGCCAAGCTGCGCCGGCTTCGGTGATTGCAACAGCGTTATCAAGACATTGCGAAGGATCATCAAAACC
>JAYTMM010000370.1:0-2966 GCA_043728555.1 Pseudobdellovibrionaceae bacterium | reverse complement strand
CGCACACTGGATTCAACTGCAGCAGATGACGAAGACGACAAAAACTGAATATCATTTTTTGCTTTTGCAGAATCAAACCAATGATACATGCTGGCTGTGTATGCGTTTTCTTTACTGATACCTACGCCAAAGTTATCACCTATAAATCCCAAAGCATGTAAAACAGTAGTTGGTATTTTAAAAAGCGGTCTTGAAACACCTGCGCAATCAGCAATGATTTCAAATAAATTTTTTATTGTTAAATTGTCGCCGCCCAGAATATAGCGTTCGCCATTTTTTCCAAATTTTGTAGCGTTGATAATTCCGTTGATAACATCAGTTACAGCAACAACATTGACTCCACCGCCTGTGTAAAAAGGCAATTTTCCACGCGCGACTTGGATTTGCATTTTGCGACTGCTTTTTTTGGCATCTGCGGGACCATAAATTGTTCCGGGGTTTACGCAGACCGCGTGAATTTTTTTTGCGTGTGCGGCGGCGATCACAATTTTTTCAGCTAAATGTTTTGTTTCAAAATAACCCAAATTCAAATTTGAAATTTCATAATTTGAATTTTCATTTAGAACAACAGGATTAAAACTGGCACCAACGGCTACGACGGATGACAAATATAAAAGCTGATCTGTATTTTGTGTTTCACACGCAGTAACAACATTTCTGGTGCCTTCGACGTTCACTGAATCCATCATTGGTCTTTGGCTGACTTTGTAGGCAACGACGCCCGCCAAATGATAAACGTGATTTTTATTTTTAAAAGCATCTTGTAGTGAAGATAAATCAGTTACGTCGCCGTAGGCATACTTTATTTTTAGCTCTGTCAGTTCTGACAAATCACTATTTTTTCGTACCAGTGCTGTAACGTCGTGACCTTCGGCCAATAATCTTTTGCAAAGCCATGCGCCTAAAAATCCGTTGGCTCCAGTAACTATTGATTTCATGTTGTCTTTCTCTGAATTACTGAAAATAATTTAATCAATAAATAGTTAAATAAAAATCCCCAGAAAATTCCCATGAATGCCCCTGCGAAAACGTCACTGGGGTAATGAACGCCGTTATAAACACGTGAATAGGCGATGACTGATGCAAAAGAAAATAAAACAAGTTTTGCTTCTGGAAAAATAAAACTCATGTAGGTTGCGAATGCAAAATTGTTGGTCGCATGATTAGAATAAAAACTTGTGTCAGTTGAGGCTGGACTTCGTTGGATAGTCTGCGTTTCTAAAATTTGAAAAGGGCGTGGGCGATCTGCGATACGTTTAACTTTGGATCCAGAAAAATCACTGACTGAAACTGTTAAAATTAAAAATAAAAAATACAGCAGACCTTTTTTTTTAAATTTAAATTTATAAATTAGGCAGCTGAAAACAATTACAACGACTGAAAGTGAAAACCATTTATTTAAATGCAGATCTGTGATTGCAGGAAAAAACCAATCAAATGCTGAATTTGCAGTTGCTTGGTTGATCAGCTTGAATAAAAAAAGATCGATTTGGTATAAGAAGTTCATTAAGCCTTAAGTCTAGATGATTCGAATATAAAAGTGAATGATATTTTAATTCGTGCCAGACTACCTGCTATGGATAGAGCAACAATATTAGGACTTTTGATTGGTTTGGGCGGCATTCTTTTAGGTAATTATATCGAAGGTGGCCACATTGCATCGCTCATGCAAAGCACAGCATTTTTAATTGTGACGGCGGGCACATTCGGCGCCGTGATGGTTTCGAATCGCACCAAAGATTTAAAAACAGGTTTTCAATTATTCAAAGAATCATTCAGCGATTTCGAAGTCGATTTCGACACACCGATCAATGAAATTTTAGAATGTTCAAAACTAGCTAAAAAAGTCTCTGTATTAGCGCTTGAATCAAAAGTGAATACTTTGAAAACCGATTTTTTAAAGCCGATGATCAGAAATATTGTCGATAGCGTTGATGCGAATTTGATTCGTGAAATTTCAGAAACTCAAATTGATAAAGAAGAAGAACGCTTAATGAATGCCAGCAAAATTTGGTCGGATGCGGGCGGGTATTCACCAACAATTGGTATTATTGGTGCGGTTCTGGGTTTAATACATGTGATGGGCAACTTATCGGACACTTCAAAATTAGGTGCAGGTATTGCCGTTGCTTTTGTCGCCACAGTTTATGGTGTGGGTTTTGCAAATTTAATTTTTTTACCGATCGCCTCTAAAATTAAAAAAAATATCTCTATACGGATCAGACAAAAACAAATGATTTTAGAAGGCGCTTTAATGCTGAGCGCAGGTGTACACCCGAATCTGATCGAACAAAAATTAATCGCATATCGAAAAACAAAATAATGGATTCAAAATAAATAATGGCAAATAAAAACAAAAAACATGAAGAACACGAAAACCACGATAGATGGTTGGTGTCGTATGCTGATTTTATTACGTTGTTGTTTGCATTTTTTGTTGTCATGTACGCAACATCAACAAATAACCAGGACAAGCAAAAAGATTTTGAAAAATCAGTTCGTTTAACGCTGAAATTATCTGGCGGTGGCGCCGGTAGCGGCGACGAAACAGGCCAAGGTTTATTAGGTAACGGAACCGAAAACAAAGAATTAGTCATACCGCTAGAAGGATTTCCGAAAGGGCGTGGCCCAGGGGAAACTCAGGATTACATTAATCGTTTTATTGAAAAAAAAATGGATAAAACAACAAAGGATTCAATTCAGAATATCAGACATGACGCCGTTGGTGTTCGAATTTCACTAGCCTCAGCACAATTTTTTAATGCCGGTGGTACAAAATTAAAAGTAACTTCGTTAAAAGCGCTAGATGAGATTGCAAATTTATTAAAAGACAGTGATAGAAAATTAATTATTGAAGGTCATACGGATAACACTTCGGTCGGAAAAAATTCAGCATTTGAAACTAATTGGGAACTGGGCGCCATGCGCGCGACCAGCATTGTCAGATACTTATTAAAATATCATCA
>JAYTMM010000369.1:0-1955 GCA_043728555.1 Pseudobdellovibrionaceae bacterium | reverse complement strand
TGAACAAATCAATATGGTGGACGGGCTGTTATGTTTAAAAGCCACCGCCGCTGACGGATTATTTTTTTACATTTGTGTTTTGGACCCTAATATCCGCGGCGGAACATTTTCTGCGAATAATTTAATTTTATTAAATCAGTTTTTAAATTTTTTAAATTTAAATGCAGATGATGCACCTTTTTTATTTTTAATGAATTCGGGCGGAGTCAGGCTGACGCAGAAAAGAACAATTTTTAATGCTATTTGGGGTGTCGTTCCTAAATTATTTATTTTAAAAAAACACAGATCGTTTTTTTCGATGGCCCATGAATTGTGTTTAGGAGCCAGTGCTGTTTTTTTTGCTCAAGCTCACTTCCGAATTTCGACATCGAATCACACGTTGGTTAATTTGACAGGGCCTGGTGTAATTAAATCTTTTTTCGGAGAATCTGAAAATTTTAATCAATATGCCAGCGCTATTCATCAATTTGAACGTCATTTATTGATCCAAGAAATTGCTCCTGATTTTTTGCTGGCAATGAATCGTGTTTTTCAACTGGTTGGTGTGAATCATAAAAAAACAATGTATGACCACGGCTTTAAAAATTCATACACCGAGGACAGTTATGAAGGCGTTGATTTACAAAAAACACAAAAATATTCTGATTTTTTAAATGCAGTTTCGGATGTTCATTCTGAAATTATGCCGCATTATTCCGGTTCTGGGGCTTGTTTTATGTGCCAAAAAAATGGTTTGTATTTTGGTTTATTGATTAATCCGTTGGATCATCCTGTAAATTCAATATCGGTCGCCACAATTGAAAAATACACAGATGCACTGATTTTATTTAAAGCCTTGAAATTACCGCTGTTGAATGTCACCGATAGCCCCGGCGGAGACCCCCGCCGAAAAAATAGCGATCAAAATATAATACAAAAATCACTGCAATTGATCGAAGCCTGCGTGGATTATCCGTATCCTAAAGTTGGCCTGATAGTAGGCCGCTGTTTTGGCGGAAGCGGTTTATTTTCATTGCCATCTGTTCATGGTTCATTGGGTTTGTACGCCCTTGAAAAATCAAAAATGGGCGCCGTCAGCGATAATATTATTGATCAATTGGTACAAGGAAATATTGCGAATAACGAAGAATGGCAGACGACAAAATTAAGCCACAAAGCAGATTTGTCAGATTTAGTTGAAACAAATAATTTAGTAAAAATAATAAAATGGGATCAGCTTTCTGAATTCACAGATCATTTATTAGCTGGTTTAAAATATTAATATATGTTCAGATTTAAATGACGATGATTGAATTCAATGTGCCTCTTTGTAAAATATCAAATCAGCTCTCAAAAAAGCCAATTTCGGTCCGTGTGAATGGCGTTTTAAAAACTGTTTACAAAAGTAATGACACATATTTTTTAGCGAACGAACGCTGTCGTCATCGGAACATGAATTTAGTGCATGCAAAAATATGTTCGACCGACGACATGTTGGTTTGTCCGTATCATGGTAAAAAAAACAAAGCTGAATCAGAGCTGTTTGAAAAATACAATTTTCTTTGGCTATCTGATCCTTCAGCATTTTTTACAGATATTCCGAACGATTATTTATTCTGCGGGTCACAAAGCGAAGTGTTAAGTGCTCCATTTCATGTCGTGGTTGATAATTTCAATGAAGGTTCACACACGCCACATGTGCACCGATTTTTGGGACCAGAAATCAAAGATATCCCAAAGGTCAAATTCAGTTGGACAGCAGCAGCAGATCATGTCGATATTAATTATTTTGGTCCTCAAAAGAAAAATATCTTATTTTACGGTTTGAATTTCAATAAAAATATTTCATGGAAAATTAATTGGAAAACGTATGTTCAGCCAATGCACATGCGTTATCAATCTGAATGGTCTGATGATCAAACAAATGAAAAATTGATCGAAGAAAACATCACCTACTTTTTTTTAGACCCAGTTTC
>JAYTMM010000368.1:0-5690 GCA_043728555.1 Pseudobdellovibrionaceae bacterium | reverse complement strand
TTAAATTTAAAACCAGGGCAACATTTAAAAACTGAAATTAAAAAATCTAAAGATCTGAAAAAATATTTTACCGATCAGGATTTGAAACATTTATTTTCTGGTGAAAAACACAAAAAAGCAATTGAATCGCGTTTTGCAAAATATCAAAAAGAGGTTTTTTAATGTCAACATTTGAAATCGGACACCAAATTTACGAAGGCAAAGCTAAAAAAATATTTGCGACTAATGATGATTTCAAAGTTGTGATGGAATTTAAAAATGATTTAACTGCCTTTAATGCTTTAAAAAAGGGGCAATTTGAGGGCAAGGGCGAAATCAATTGCGAAATTTCAACACTTATTTTTAAAGAGATTGCGAAACATAAGATTTCTTTGCATTGGATCCAAACTTTTGAAAAAAATAAAATGTTGGTTCAAAAAACTGAAATTATTCCTTTGGAAGTCGTCGTCAGAAATCGTATAGCTGGATCATTAGCAAAAAAATTTAAAATGCCTGAAGGCGAAGTTTTAAAATCAGCACTATTAGAATTTTATTATAAAAATGATGAACTTCAAGATCCGTTTGTCAGCGATGATCAAATTAGTGCATTTGCTTGGGCAACGGCTGAAGATTTAGCAATTGTTAAAAAAATCACACTGCAAATTAACGATATATTAAAAGACATTTTTAAAAAATGTGGTCTTTCATTAGTAGATTTTAAAATTGAATTTGGAAAACTACCCAGCGGAGAAATTATTTTGGCCGATGAAATATCGCCAGATTCAATGCGTTTGTGGGATATGCAGACGAATGAAAAAATGGATAAAGATCGTTTTCGTTTTGACTTAGGTGATGTAAAAACTGGATATCAAACAATTTTAAATAAATTAAAAGAGGTTTTATCATGAAATGTGGAATTAAAATTATGCCTCGCGAAGTCATCTTGGATACTCAAGGGCGGGTCGTTGAGACGTATTTAATATCGCAGGGTTTTAAAATTCAAAATTGCAGAGTCGGAAAATTTATCGAAATCGATATAAAGTCAGATGATAAGGTCGAACAAAAAAATGAAATTGAAAAAATGATGCTGGGTGGGTTGTATAATCCGTTGACTGAAAAGTACGAGATCTGCAATGTCTAAAAAAGTCGGTATTGTTCGGTTTTTAGGAACAAACTGTGATGCGGATGTGATGAAATGGGTGTTAGGAGCAGGGCAATCGGCCGAATATTTATGGTACCAAGATCAGTTTAACATTGAAAATTTCGATCAAATTATTATTCCGGGAGGATTCAGTTACGGTGATTATTTGCGTTGTGGTGCAATGGCTGCTCGAAGTCCGGTGATGAAATCGGTTTCAGAATTTTCAAAAAAAGGTAGACCTATTTTAGGAATTTGTAATGGTTTTCAAATATTGTGCGAAGCGGGCTTGTTACCCGGGGCTTTGATTAAAAATGAATCTTTAAAATTCAAAGATGAATGGGCAGAGCTTGTTGTTGCAGAAGACAAAAGTTTTTTCGGACAACAAATGAAAAAAAAACAAACTTTAAAACTTCCGATCGCACATGGTGATGGTCGTTATTACAATACTGGTGATGGTCTTAAAAAATTACAAGATCAAGATCAGATTTGGCTGAAATACAAAAAAAATCCCAATGGATCAATGTTGGATATCGCGGGTATTACGTCTGAATCAGGAAATATTTTTGCGCTGATGCCGCATCCAGAGCGTGCTGTATTTCAATGGATGGGCTCATCTGATGGAGTTTATTTTTTATGACTTTTGAAAATACGTTCGATACAAAACTAAAAAAATATCGTTTAACTTCAGAAGAATACGAATTTGCCAAAAAATCTTTGGGTCGTGAACTGAAAGATATTGAGTGGCCATTGTTTTCGGCTTTGTGGAGCGAACACTGCAGTTACAAATCATCGAAAAATCATTTAAAAAAATTTTCTTTCAGAAATTCGATGACTCCAGATATGGACGGAGAAAATGCGGGCATTATTGATTTAGGTTACGGTGAAAAAATTGCGTTTAAAATGGAAAGCCACAATCACCCCAGTTTTATTGAACCTGTTCAAGGTGCTGCGACCGGTGTTGGCGGAATTTTACGAGATATTTTTACGATGGGTGCGCGTCCCATCGCATTAGCAAATTATTTATGTTTTGGTGAAAAATCAGCGACACGCATGAATGATTTAATGTCGGGAGTTGTTCGCGGAATTTCGATGTATGGAAATTGTGTGGGTGTTCCAACGGTGACTGGGCAGACAAATTTTAATTCTAAATACAATCAAAATATTTTAGTGAATGCGATGGCGGTTGGATATTTTTCTGAAGACATGCCATTGGCCTTATCAAAGGCAAAAGGTTTTGGTAATTACATTGTCTATGTCGGAGCAAAAACGGGACGCGACGGTGTTGGTGGCGCCAGCATGGCGTCAGCATCATTTGATAACGATAGTGAATCTAAAAAACCAAACGTGCAAATTGGAGATCCATTTTTTGAAAAATTATTGATCGAAGCTTGTCTTGAAGTTTTAAAATTAAATCTTGTGGTTGCCATGCAAGACATGGGTGCAGCGGGTTTAACGTCGTCGTCTTTTGAAATGTCTGCGAATGGTGAAGTGGGGTTTACTTTAGATCTGAAGTCTGTGCCACTGCGGGATTCGACAATGACACCGGAAGAAATTTTACTGTCCGAAAGCCAAGAGCGAATGTTATTAGTTTGCGAACCTAAAAAATATGAAAAAATAAAATCTGTGTTTTTAAAATGGAATTTGGACGCCACAATTTTAGGTCAAATTCATAATTCAAAAAATATTCAGTTAAAATGGGGCGATGAAATTTTAACAGAAATTGATCCAAATGTGATTGTTAAAAATGCTCCAAGATACGACAGGCCTTTCGAGAAATGGGTCAGCTTAAACAAAATCGATAAAAATGTTGAAGCACCCAAAAATTTAAATAATAAATATCAAAAAGAAAATTTGAATTGGATTCATAATCAGTACGATCAGCGTGTCGGTGCTCGTACTGCTCAAGCTTGTGAAAGTCCGATTTCATTTGTGCAATTAGATCAAACCAAGCGCGGTCTGGCTATCGCCGTTGGTTGTAGGCCTGAAATTATGAAGATGGATGCCCAAGTTGGTGCTTTGGATGCTGTTTATTATCCGGCTTTTCAAATGGCGTTACAGGGGGCGAAAATTTTAGCTGTCACTGATTGTTTAAATTTTGGTAATCCACAAAAAAATAAAATCATGTCAGAATTTGTTGCCAGCGTTGAAGCTATTGCCAAAGCCAGTCTCGAATTAAATGCCCCGGTGATCAGTGGCAACGTCAGTTTTTATAACGAAACACTCAATGAGAATATTATTTCAACACCTGCGACTGGTATGGTTGGGATCAGAGATTCTGTTGAAGATTTAATTCCGACACACTTTTCTTCCGCATATGAATCAGTGCTTTGTGTGACGTATAATTGGGTACAAAGTTACGTTTATGTTAATGAATTGGAAAATCAAATAGCCAAATTTAATTTAGAGACTTCTGCGAACGTGCCACAATTTATTGAACTGTGTCAGCTGATGGATCAAAAAATTAAAAAACAAGATATTTCAATTTCTTCGATCAAATCGTGTGGTTTGGGTGGGATTGAATTAACGACTCAAAAAATGTCGACGGGAAAAATTGGTTTTGAAAAAGCTGTTGAATTGAACTCGGACTATTTACTGAATGATCAATTCTATCAATTTTTACTGACAACGACGGATGTTGTCGGTGTGACTGATTTTCTGAATGAACATTTTAAAAATTTAAAAAATAAAAATCAACTTTTCAAAATCGAAGTCGTCGGTCAAACGATCGAGGCAAAGATATGAAGAGTTGGAAGGAAGAATGCGGTGTCTTTGCAATTTGGAATCATCCGGATTCAGCAAAGCTGACTTATTTGGGCCTATATGCTCAGCAACATCGCGGTCAAGAATCGTGCGGAATTGTAACTCTTCATCAAAAACAACATATCATTCATAAAGGTTTGGGGCTTGTTGGTGATGTTTTTAACGATAAAAATTTAAGTTTGTTAACGGGTCATGCAGCTATCGGTCACGTCAGATATTCAACGACCGGACAAAATTTAATTGCTAACGCACAACCGCTGACTTCAAATTTATTAAATGGTCCAGTGGCGTTAGCGCATAACGGAAACATCGTAAATCAATCGATTTTGCGTGAAGCTTTGCAACGTGAAGGTTCAATTTTTCAAGGCACCAATGACACTGAAATTTTACTTCATTTGATGGCCCGAAATCCGTCGAATGATTTATTAACGGCGTTCACCGAAAGTGCTGAGCAACTTGTTGGAGCCTACAGTTTTGTGGTCATGTCTGAGGATCGAATATTAGCAGCGCGTGATCCGTTGGGATTTCGCCCGTTGGTATTGGGTCAATTGCAGTCAGATCTTGGAATCAGTTACGTCATCGCCAGCGAATCGTGCGCGTTTGATTTGATTGGTGCTGAATATATTCGTGAAATTGAACCCGGAGAAATTCTTGAAATTTCAAGCGTAGGGTTAAAATCAAAAAAAATGAATGTCGATGAAAGCATGTATTCCCAAAAACAAGCGCCCTGTGTTTTTGAACACGTGTATTTTTCAAGGCCCGATTCGAATGTTTTTGGAATGTCTGTCTATGAATCCAGAAAAAAATTCGGTGAACAATTGGCTATTGAATCTGGTGTTGATGCAGATTTGGTCATTCCAATTCCTGACAGCGGCATTGCTGCCGCATTAGGGTTTTCACAAAAAAGTGGAATCCCATTTGAATTTGGAATTATCAGAAACCATTACGTCGGGCGCACGTTTATCCAACCTGCGCAAGCCATCAGAGACTTTGGAGTTCGCGTTAAATTAAATGCGCAAGCTAATGTTTTAAAAGGAAAAAAAGTAATCGTCATTGACGATTCTTTGGTGCGAGGAACAACCAGCCAAAAAATTATTTTACTTTTGAAACAAGCTGGTGCCACAGAAGTTCACATGCGAATCGCATCACCGCCGACGATTGGCCCGTGCTATTATGGGGTCGATACACCAGAGAAAAGTCAGCTGATTGCGTCTCATCAAAGTATAGACGAGATTAAAAATTTTATCGGAGCCGATTCATTAAGTTATCTCAGTCTTGAGGGTATGTTTAAGGCCTTGTCACGAAGTCCAAAAACGTTTTGTTCTGCTTGTTTTAGTGGAGAATATCCGACAAGCTTAAAGGGTGTCGTTAAAAAAGAAAAACTCGAAATTACAGTCTAACAAAAACAATATCACCGGATTAAAAGCCGGTGATATTGTTGATATCGTAGCGCCGGGGTCATCGTGTTCGAAAGACGTTTTTGAAAGCTCTGTAAATTGGTTAAAAGCCCAAGGTTTTGTGCCACGTTTTCCGAAAGATATTTTAGAACCGCAAACTTTTATCTCAAACACAGACGAAAAACGATTTAAATATTTACTGGATGCTTTAAAAAGCAAAGATTCAAAAGCGGTTTGGTGTTTGCGCGGTGGTTACGGCGCGATTCGATTAGTGCCAGAACTGCTAAAAATTAAAAAGTTACCACACAAAAAATTATTTATTGGTTACAGTGATGTGACGACGTTACATTTATGGCTGAATCAAAAAATGAACTGGCCTACAGTTCATGGGCCCTTATTAGATCGTTGTGGGC
>JAYTMM010000367.1:0-3017 GCA_043728555.1 Pseudobdellovibrionaceae bacterium | reverse complement strand
GATCTTTTACTCAAAGAAAAAAATCTAAAACTAAAAGACTATCCTGATTTGTTGAAAATGATTAAGGATTCTGTACCGGTAACAAAACTCGGGTCTTGTAAAAGTTTATTTTAATTTTAAAAGCTGATTCGTTAAAACAACATGATCTCTGGTAATTTCACAAATCAAGGCAGAAATAATCATTCCTTTTTTTTCAGCTTTCTCCAAAAGCTTTGCGTACGCTGGATCAAACTGTTCCGCTGCAGAAAAGTATTTTACATCATTTCTTTGAACCGCAAAAATTAATTCGCATGTATGACCTTCGTCAATTAACTTCATCATTTCAATCAAATGCTTTTGCCCACGCTCAGTCACTGCATCCGGAAACTGGGCGTGTGCATCAGCACCAATGACAGATCTATAAGTTGTATTTTTAATTTCAATAAAATGTTTTTTTGATTTTGGATTTTCTAAATCTGATTCTGATTTTAAAAATGCACCATCAAGTCTGGATTCTTTATTAATTTTATATTCCGGTTTGTAAAAACCAAAACCCTGCCAGTGCGGTAAAAATGGTTTGCCCGAATCAATCGATTTATTTGCAGCCTCAGTCACAATTCGATTGGGGTTTGATGTATTCACCCCCACCCAGGCGCCGTCCACAGCCTGAACGGCTTCTAATGTGCCTTTTAATTTTTTAGATTCATCACCATGTAAACTGAACCAACATTTTTGCGGCACTGTTGGTTTTTTTTCGATGACAGATTTTAAACTGCCTGTGTTCGGAACATGAATCGTTATTTTTTCGCCGCTATATTCAACATCGGCAAAAAATCTTTTGTACCTGTCTAATAAAATACCTTCAAATAACTTACTTTTAAAATTCATAGTGAAACTTCATCACATTCTTTCAGGAACTGGAATTCCTAAAACAGCTAATCCCTGTTTTAAAATTTCGCCAGTACTCATTGCTAAGGCCAAGCGTGCTTTTTTTAATTCTATAGTTTCAGCCTGACTGATCGAACAGTCGTGATAAAACGAATTAAATTTTTTCGCTGTTTCATATAAATATGTGCATAGCGAAGCTGGTTTGTAATTTTCAGCCGATAATAAAATTTGAGTATTAAAATTCATCAAATGCTGCATCAGTTTGATTTCACTGGCATGAATTAACAAACCACCATCGAAATTTTCATCAATCGGAATATTTATTTTTTTAATTAATGAATTAATTCGGGCATACGAATACTGAATAAACGGGCCTGATTCGCCGTCCAGCTTTAACCATTCATTCATATCAAAAACAATTTTCTTATTTGTATCTTGGCGTAACATTCCGTATTTGATGGCACCCTTTGCCACACACGCTGCTACAGAATTTAATTCCTCAGTTGTCCATTCTGATTCGTATCTTGATAAATATTCTGTGCGCACATGATTCTGCATTTTTTCAACCAACAACATCAGCGGCACAATATTGCCTTTGCGTGAACTCATTGCGCCATCTGGCAATTCGACAAAATTATACTGTAAATGGAAACAGTCTTTGGCTTGTTCAAAACCCAAATGCAATAAACTTCTGAAAACTTGTTTAAAATGCAAGGCTTGACGTTGATCGACAACATAAATTGATTTTTCGATTTTATAATCTTCAAATTTACGGCGGGCTAATTCGATATCTTTGGTCGCGTATAAACCTGTGCCGTCGGATTTTAATAGCAAACAAAATCCTAATTTTTCAGACTCAAAATCCAATCCAATAGCACCTTGTGATTCGACCAGTTTGCCTTCAGCGAAATATTTTTTTATCGTACGGACTGAATCCGCATCAACGTCAGATTCCCAGTACCACTTATCAAAAGTGACATCGGCCCATACATATGTTTTTTGCATCAACTGAATTGACCATTCACGGGTTTCTTTCCATAAATCATAAAATTCACCTGATGCGGATTCAAGTTGTTTTAAAATAATTGTTAATTCTTTTTTATTTTTTTCAAATTTTTCTGGAACAATCGCTTCGTCTTCCAGTTTGATATTTCCGGCAGAATACATCTGCCCTAACCATTCACCACGATCAGGTGAATTTCTTTTTTGATCCAAAACATTCAGGCCTACATGATTTTTAATATACCACAAACATTTTGCAACGTGCGTGCCGACATCACCCGGAAATGTCGAACTGATGATTTTATCATTTCCGTAACTGCGACGTAATAGCCTGACAAGTGCATCACCCAAACATAAATTTCGCATGTGGCCTACGTGCAATTCTTTGTGCGTGTTTGGCTGCGAATATTCGATCATTGTTTTCGGTGCGTCGATGACTAGATTTTCAGAAAAAGTTTTTTTATTTAAAATTGGAATTAAAATATGATCTGCTAAAAATTTTGATGAAAATTTAAAATTTAAATAGGGGCCTGCGGCTTCGACAGATTCAACACCATCGATTTTTTCCAATTGTGATTTAATTTCAACAGCTGCTATTGCCGGAGATTTTTTTAAATTTTTTGAAACAACAAAACAGCCGAATGCCAAATGACCCATATCGGGATTCGGTGGCTCAACTAAGAATTTATAAATGTCTTCTGATGACGATATAACGCCGCAGCTTTCGATGGCCTTTAATAATGGGAGCGTCAGTTTTTTTCGGAGTGGTTCAAACATTAAATTCATTCAAACACTATCTGAAAATTTGTTCTGATAATCAAGAAAGGACTCTATCGCCACCTGCTGTTAAAACAGCATCAAATCAACCTCGACTTAGGTTTTGTTGCAAACTGTACATGTTGGCGACACAAACTTAAATCAGATCTAAAAACTCTTTAATCACTTTAAGAAACATCAAAATAATCATCAAAGTCGCTTTAATGATTTTAATAATGTTCCGATAGTTACCTTGCGGTGGTAATGTATCCGACATACGAATTTCCTTTCTGGGGCGGATTCGATGTCTGTTTAAAAGCGAGGTGGCGACGAGTCATCTCGCTTTTTGCATTTTACACACCAAAAATTCATAATTCTTGCCTCAATCACAA
>JAYTMM010000366.1:0-3323 GCA_043728555.1 Pseudobdellovibrionaceae bacterium | reverse complement strand
GACTTCAAATCCGACCAGTTCATTTAAATTTGAACCGCTGGCTTGGGAGTCAAAGTCCGCAAATTCAAGCTCGTGGTCGAATACTGTCTATAAAGTTATTCAAATCGAAGAACCACAAATGTTAGGACAAAATGTCGCAGATGATGTTGAAATTTTTTGTCCGAAATACAGATCATTAAATGACAATCAAAGATTAAATTTCTGGGGGCAATTACTGGCTGGCATGAGTAAGTTCGAAAGCGGATGGAATCCGGCCAGCTATTATGTTGAAACAACCATGGGAACTGATCCCGTCACTGGCCGACAAGTCGCCAGCGAGGGCTTATTACAATTATCATATCAAGATCAAAAAAGTTATAATCTAAACTGTGGTTTTGATTGGTCTATTGATACAAAATTTTCCAATACAGATATTCATAAGACAATTTTTGATCCGCATAAAAATTTACGTTGTGGTATTAAAATTTTGGCGAAGCAATTAACTCGGCAACGCGCCATTTCAACAACAACGGGCGTCTATTGGGCTGTGCTAAAAACAAATGGCAAATATACAAAAGTTCCTGAAATTGCTGCAATCACAAAGTCATTAAGTTTTTGTAAATAATTTACATGCACGTGCAGGATAATTTATTTGATTTCAATAGCTGCAGGAGCTACGCGAATTCCATTCGCGGGAACGTCTTTCATGACAACGGCATTCGCACCAATTTTAGAATCGTCACCGATATGTATCGGACCTAAAACTTTGGCGCCGGTGCCAATCAAAACACGATTGCCAATCGTTGGGTGTCGTTTGATTGGATCGAATTTTAATCCGCCCAATGTGACTCCATGAAAAATAATACAATCATCACCAATAACTGCTGTTTCACCAATGACACAGCCTACACCATGATCAATAACCAAACGTTTTCCAATCACGGCACCAGGATGAATTTCAATTCCTGTCGTGCTACGAGCCAGATCAGCAATAAAACGTGCTAGAAAATACAACTGAACTGAATATAGAAAATGAGCTATACGATGAAAAAAAAGCGCTCTGGGCCCTGGGTACAGAAAAAAAATTTCTGCATACGATTTCGCAGCTGGATCATAATTTTTATATGCTTTTAAAAAATCAAACATCACAGCCACTTTCCTTTAAGATCTTGGATATAAAAATAGCGCTCTAAATTTTCATGATAGCGCGACCAATTTTCACCGGATTGTCTTTCGATTTTTACGAAATTCATCACTTGATCAATTTTCGAATCTAATTCGTCAATTTGTGCAACTATAAATGCTTCTGGAAACATTGGAAGTTTTGGGGAACCGTATTCAATTTTTCCATGATGACCCAAAATGATATGTTTCAAGATCATACGTAAATCTTCTGGAAATCCTAAAATTTTTTGTGATCTTTTTTCAACAAGTTCACAACTTAAATACATGTGCCCCAGTAATTGACCTTTTTCAGTGTACGTAATTTGATTATTTTTATTAATTTCAAGTTCCCAAATTTTTCCTAGATCATGAAATATGGCTCCGAAATAAAGTAAATCTTTATTTAAATCTGTATAATGACTGCCGATAAAATCCATCAATTTACAAATTGAAACTATATGATTTAACAATCCGCCACGTTCAGCATGGTGTATTGATTTTGCAGCTGGGCTGTTCAGAATTAAATTTTTAATTTCGGAATCCGACGTACAATCTAAACACAATTGTTTGATGTACGGACTCTGAATTTTTTGAATATACTGATGAAGCTCCGAAAAAAGACTGTTTGTGTCCAAATGATTTTGTTCAACAAGATAATCTGAACGTTCAAGCCCTAAAGCATTCACGTTTTCAAGTTTGTGTACGACCAATTGCTTTCGTTGATTATAAATTTGCACAGCACCTTTAATTTTAACAAAATCACCAATCTCAAATAATGAATTTAATTCTTCGACATTATCCCATACTCTGCAATCAATTTGCCCTGTTCTATCGCCTGCCAACAGACTTAAAAATGAACGTCCATTTTTACCAACACCGTAGGTTTTGTCTTTGACCAAAAAAAATCTTTCGGTCACAATATCTTTATCACCTAATTTTTTTAACGAAATTATTTCAGTTGTGTTCATTGATGGTCTCACTTTTGAATTCGATTTGATCTGGGCATTTTAAATCTGCATACTTTGAATCCGTCAAATGCAGATGAGTCAAATAAACTTGATTTGCTTTTCTAAAAACAAAAATATAGTAACCACCCGCAACGTACAAATAGCGTTGGCCCGTCGTATTTAATTTAGTCTTTGCCTTAGTTAATTCAGAAAATTTACTTTTTAAATCTATCCACTGCGCACAGCCTAAACCAAAAATTTCACCATCAATTTTTTTTTGCGGATATTGACTTAAATAATATAGATGCTCAAGCGGTGGTAATTTTTCAAATTGTTCTTCAGGGAAATAAACATAAAAACTGGCTTGTCCCTTAAGATTACTGCTCAAGTCAACGACACCGCCGCCATTTGAAAATGAATATTTTGCAGATTTCATATTCGAACTTGAACCGTCGACTTCTATCGCGACTTCTAATGGATAAAATAAATAAACCGGCTCTGACGTCAATGATTCTGTTTTCATGTCGCTAGCAATATTTTCAAAGATGACTTTGGGTATTCGAATATCCTTGGCAACGACATCAATTTTTAAAACTTCAACAGATTTGTCATTTTTTTTCGGATAACAACTTGAAATGATCAAAGTAAAAAAGATAAAATAAATTCTATTCAATTTGTGCCTTCATTTCAATAAGAGGAATAAAGTCATCATTAGATTGGGCATTCAGTTGCAAATAGGATTTAATTTTTTCATTTTCATTGTCACTAAAATTCAGTAGTTCTGCCCAGAGCGAAAATAAGTTTTTTTCTGTCTTTAGATAATTAACTTGAGCGGAATAATCTTGTATTTTATGGGCTCGCTTCATTCGCAGTAACGATAGCTGGCTGGCTAAATTTAGTTTTTCTGCTGGCGATGATTTTTCTATGGCCATAGCCTCAGACCAACGATTCAAAACAGAGTGAATTGCAATTAACGTATTATTTTTTTCATCCGCAGATAATAAGTTTTTAATTTTTTCATACTGTTTTTCAGCGCTATAACCATCATTTTTTTCAAGAAATATATGTAGGTCAATAAGACCTGAACTTTTAGATCCCAATTGAATTTTTACTTTTTCATAATAGGGAATAATTTTATCAATTTTGTAAACGGATTTAAAGACGAGTCCCGATATTTTAAACTGCTGGGATAATAAGTTTGGAGTACTTATAAATTCTGAAGTGAAACCTTCC
>JAYTMM010000365.1:0-4798 GCA_043728555.1 Pseudobdellovibrionaceae bacterium | reverse complement strand
TCATAATATGAATTCTGAAATAAAATTCGCGCTGCTGTTAATTGAACTAAATCTGCGCTGATGTATGAATTTGGATTTTTACGAATTAATGTTAATAACTGAGCTGCTTTTTCAGATTTATCAGTCAAAGAATATTTAATTGCTAAATGCCAATCAACGAATGATTTTTCTTTTGTGTTTTCATCCAGAGTGCTTGAAATTTTAGTTAATTCATCAATAGATTTTGTATCATATGATAAAGACTCAATCCAAACCTGCACCGATGGAGCAAAAACAACTGACCAAGATGGTGCCCATTTAATACGAGCCATTGACCATGCAGGGTCTTGGACAGAAATCAAACCAGTTAAGTATTTTTGAAAAACAGGGTTGATTTCTTTGGGGTTAGAAATTTTAAATAAATTTTCTAATGCTGTAATTTTCAATCCAGCATGAAATTCTAAAATCGCAAGAACGGCTTTACCATTTGTCGAATTGTAAAATGCGTTAGCTTCAAAAACTTTGGGATACTGAATAACAGCTTGTGCCCAATCAGCGGCTTCGATGGCTCGGTAAACGACATTAAATTCAGTATTTTTTGAAACTATCGTTTTTTGAATTGCAGAAACCAAAACAGATTCAGAACCTGTTTTTTTTGCTGCAACAATTTGTGCCGTTGGTTGTTCAGCGCCTAACATATCTTCGATCGACTGTGCGAAAGAAAAATGTGCAAAAATTTGTAAGCTTAAAACAATAAAAAGAATTTTCATTATAATAACCAACCCATTTGTACTGAAGCCACAGCGATATCCATTTTCTTAGATGCGCCTAAGTATTCAGATGTGTAATTTTGGTAACGCATTTCAAATCGAGTTGTAAAATTATTCGACATCCAAAAACCTAGACCAGTCCCCGCCGTATATGTCGGAGATGATGATTTAGCTAATTGAATTTGTCCGTAACCACCAACTAAATAAAAATCAAAATGGACAACAGAAACATCCATCATATTGAATTTTCCGTAAACTGGATACCAGTTAACCAAACCCATAGCTTCAGATTTTTCATAATTTAATTCTGGGTACGAAGCCGACGGATTTTGTGGATTTGCATTGTAATCGGCAATCGCTTTATCCATCAAAGCTTCGCCTTCTGGAGTCAAACTGTTGAACGCATAATTGTATTTTGCGCCCACAGACCAATTATAGTTAATGTGAAAATGAGCATTCAAACCAACGCTTTTTGTTCTTGAGTATGTATCGCCACCAAAAACACCAGAAAATTCAGGAGCTAATTCAAAACGGTTTTTCATGTCGACCGTACGATTCTGAACAATTGAAACTGTTTTTTCTGGTTGAATATCTTTGGCTTTTTCGAAAAATATTTTATTGCCGCCCAAAGCTTCAAAATCTGCGTCAGTTGCCGTCGTTGGATTTTTTGTGACAACGGCTTTTGTTTTTTCAGTTGTCGCTGTTGTCGTATTGACTTCGGCTTGTGAATTTAATGCCAGAACTAAAATTGCAAAAATTATTTTTTTCATATGACCTACTTCGTTAAGTTAACAATAAAATTTAAATCTTTAGACACAATCTGAGCATCTGCACTGTTTTGATTTTTTGAATTTGTAGAAATTGAAAAGTTCAAAACATTCGGAGCTGTTACGGCCGTTGTATCAAATACAAACGTACAACTTAATAATGACGTCGATGCCTGAATACATTTTGTAGTTGAACCTTTAATTTCGTTTTTAACGCCAACAAAAGACACTGCCAATTCACCTTTTGGGTCATAAATTAAGAATTGATAATTAATTTTTGCTCCAATTTTATCTTCTAAAAGAGTCGTCCATGTCGTATTTAGTGCGGAAAAACTTGTTAGGATATCAATGTTTTGTGTTTGACGATCACTGATTTGGTTAAAACGAGAATTTAATAACACATCAAATGAAAATGTGTCTTTTGTCGTTGTAACTTCAGCGTCACGCAAATCGATTGTAAAAACAGCTTCGTATGTTGTGCCACTGACGTAACGATATGAAGCTAGCTTCATTAGACCGCTGATGGATTTTTTGAATAAGCTTGGTAAAATTTGAATATTTGACCATGTTTTTTGATCCATCGGATCTGCATCCGCATCGTCGATACTAATAGTGACACCTTGAGTTTCACCTTCGCGCATGATCTGAATATTTTTTGAAATCACAGTTATTTTAGGAGTATTAAATTTACGACTTAAAATAATTGCAACTTGTTTTTCTGCGAAAATAGGTGCAGAACCGGGCTGTGTTGCAATGACTCGTAATTTCAGAGTCATATTTTTTTCAATTTCAGTCACCGCAACAGAACCTTGTGCGGGTGTCCATTTAAATAATCCAGCATTTGCATCGAAATATGCATTTGGAAAATCAGCCAAATTATCTATGACAATTTCTTTTGAATAACCTGGTAAAAAATCTCTGACGATAACGTTAAATTCAGCAGATTCGCCTTCTTTGAAACGAAAAAAATCTGGAGCCAATAAACGAATCGCATCGCTTGCCAAAGGTTTAGGTTCAACCAATTCTGTGGGCTGACCTTTGCCAGTTGCTAATACGCCGTCTTTATTTTTTAATGGATCTTGGTTCCAACCGGAACAACCCACTAAGCCCAAACATAAAACTGATGTTAATAAAAAATTCTTCATAATTACCCCTGCCCTGCGCGTTTTAAATTAAATGGATATGACACTTTGACGTTTACGCCACCCTGAGGTAACGGAAATTTCCAAGTTTTAAGTCTCATCACAATACATTCTTCGATCACTTTTGAATTTAATGTTGTGTTCGCAACACTGGCCGCACTGACTTGACCAGTTCCTGAAATTGTAAAATCAATGGCAACACGACCATTCAAACTTGGATTGCCTTGCAGACCTTGTTCATAACAAAAACGAACTTGGCCCATGTTGCGATTTACAACCGCCGCAATTTGATCGCGATCAAGACCCGTATCCATCGTTGCTTCTTGAGTTAATGCAATCGGATTTGTTCCTGCAGAACCAGTCAGTGATAATTTTCCGTAACCGGCCTGACCGCCGCCTTTGCCTTTTGTTCCGTAACCACCGCCACCTTGAAGATTTGCGCCTGCACCCAAAGGCGCAGCTGTTAAGCCTTTGCCATACAGTGAAGTTTGTACTCCGCCGCTGCCCTCAGTGCCGCCTAAACCAGGACCTGCCGTTGTTTTTACGGCGCCTAAATCAATGCCGCCTTTTTGTTTGCTGTTAGATAAACTGCCTAAAGCCGACAATGCACCCATACGTTTTAATGTATTTTCTTTGCGTGTTGTTTTTGTCGGTTGAATTTCTTGTTCCTGAGTTTGGTTCGTTACCATTTTTTGAATGTTCTTTTGAACAGTCATATTTTTTACAATTTTTACGACTTCTTGTTTTAATTCTTCTGTCATTGAATCCGTTTGAGTTTTATTTTGTGAAATAATAAATCCAAACAACATCGCCAACAATAAAATCGCCAACAGAATATACAACATTTTAGTGTCGTCTTCTTTTTTAAGATCGATGTTTTTATCCAGCTTTTGAATATCTTCGATTAAACGTAAATGACCCATACGACCCAGTAAAACTGGCGCTTTTGCTAAATCATTTCTGTTAAAATCATTTAATAATTGAAAATTAATTTTTTTGCTTGTCAGATCATCTGTTGAAGTCACAATTTCGATACGACCTGTATCTTGTCTGCGAATGACTTTCATCGAACCTGTTGAACCAATCGATTCGTTCATCGGAAATGTCCGAAGAACTGAACCATTCATGTCTTCTAATATAAGTTTTTCTTTAACTAATAACTCTTGCATCGATAACCTCAGTTAATTATTTGGTAACTATTTCAATTAAAATTGTGTTGTCGACAATAACAGTCGGTCTTTAAAATCTTTACGAACACCGATCAAAGAATCTAAAACTTTATCTTCTTCGACAGTTGTGACAGCTTCGTCAGAAAAATGAAATTTACCTTGGACCAGCATGTCTTCAAAATTGTGCTCTGTGTTCGAAGTTTTTGGCGCTGTTGTTGTTGCCTTGGGCGTTGCTGCAAATGCCGCAAAACCTACAAATACTGAAATAAGTAAAATTATCTTTTTCATTACAGACCCTTCTTTAATGATTCAATTCTGTTTTCTAAATAAGAAACCATAGCTTTGTTTTCAGAGCGTTTTTCAAGATCTAATAAAGTATTCAGCATCAACACATTTAATGGATCTGAATACACCGATTGACGTGATTTCTTCATTTCATCCAAAGTCGGCTTTGCTGAAGCCAATACAGTTTTTTGAGCCGTCATAGTTTTTAATTCAGCTTGAACATCAAGTGCAGCAATCTTTGAAACTGCATTGATTTCAAGTTCAATCAGGCGTCGTGTTCCAATTTGATTGATCGATTTTTGAAACTCAGCTTTCCAATTTGCTGTTTTCCAGAATTCATCGACTTTGATTTGTGCTTCGACGGCTTTGTTTTTGTAAGGCATCGCCTGTGCACTTAATAATGATAAATACTGTGATTCTTCATCTGGCGACAATCCTTTAGGGATTGGTGCTGAAATCACATCATTATAAAAACGCTCGGATTGTTTTGATAACATATTTAAACTGATCAACTGACTTGACCAATCTGTACTTTCGATGGCTTTTTTCGCTTCTGTTTCAACTTGATCTAATAAATTTTTACGAGCTTTAATTGTAGCGACTAATTTTTTATCATTTGCTGTATCTAATTGATGTTTTTCAATTTTTTCAGACAACGTAGACAAATCTGTTAAAAATACACTTCT
>JAYTMM010000364.1:0-3822 GCA_043728555.1 Pseudobdellovibrionaceae bacterium | reverse complement strand
GATCGCTGGTATGATGCCGATGACGACCCTGTAGCGTTACTGCGCGCAGAATCTAAAACAAAAACACCCTGGATCATTGATCGCATCAAAGATCATGGTTTACTGAATGAGCTGACCAAAGTTTTAGACGTCGGTTGTGGCGCTGGATTTTTAAGTAATGCTTTAGCCAAACAAGGACTGCATGTCACAGGCGTTGATTTATCAGAAGAAAGTTTAAAAGTTGCAGCCAAGCACGACGAAACAAAGTGCGTTCATTATCAAACTGCAGACGCTTATAAATTACCTTTCGCAGATGCAACATTTGATGTTCTGACAGCGATGGATTTTTTAGAACATGTGGAACGCCCTGCAGATGTTATCAAAGAATTTTCACGCGTTCTAAAACCAAATGGCCTGTTCGTATTTCACACGTTCAACAGAAACCCACTGGCACATTTAGTAATTATCAAAGTTGTTGAATGGATCGTGAAAAATACGCCTAAGCATTTGCACGTGATTCAGTTATTCATAAAACCCAAAGAACTGGCGAACTATTGTGAACTGGCCGGCATGAGCACAAAAGACATGATTGGCATCAAACCCGTATTCAGCACGATTCCAATTAAGAACATATTTACAGGGATTGTACCAAAAACTTTGCGCTTTGAATTCACAAAAAGTTTATTGCTGTCGTATATGGGATTTGCAGTTAAACGCTAACTGCAAAAATCAATAATCACGATAAATCAAAAATAAAAATATCTCGATTTCGACCGTCTTCAATGACGGTCGTTGTTTTTTTCAAATAATAGTTATTTAAATTTGCATCTACAGAAATTAATTTTAACAGTTTTTCATTATCACGGTGCGGCCCTAAAATTAATCTTTCGGCCTTTAAATTATTCTGCTGTGATAATTCAGACAATATCGTATAAATCGTTAAACCACCGACACCAGTGATCGAAATTGTTCCTGTTATTTCTTGGGTTAAGCTTTCACCGCTTTGACATAAAAAATAGGCTTGGCTTGGACTATTTTCGCTAAAAACAAATTGATCAAAACGTGTCTTTAATTTTTGAATGATTGATTCAACTTGATCCACGAAGTAGATATTGGCAAATTTTTGACTTTTATACGCTGCCCCGCCCAAATACCCGTGATCACAACAAAAATCCCAGACGTCTTGTCTGGGATTTAAGTGATCAAAAATTGTTTGTAATCGAAGTGACAGGCGCTGTTGCACGCTGATTTTAGATCCTAATTATCAACAAAAGTTTTCAATTTATTCGATCGACTTGGGTGACGCAACTTACGAAGCGCTTTCGCTTCGATCTGACGAATACGTTCACGTGTCACGTTAAAATCCTGACCCACTTCTTCCAAAGTATGATCGGCTTCTTCACCGATACCAAAACGCATACGTAAAACTTTTTCTTCACGTGGAGTCAGTGTAGATAACACACGGCGAGTCTGTTCAGCTAAATTCAAATTTACAATCGCTTCGGCGGGGCTAATAACTTTTTTATCTTCGATAAAATCACCCAAGCTTGAATCTTCTTCTTCACCAACTGGAGTTTCTAAACTGATTGGCTCTTTTGCGATTTTTAAAACTTTACGAACCTTATCAACGTGCATATCCATTTTATCAGCGATTTCTTCAGGCGTGGCTTCGCGACCTAATTCCTGAACCAGCATACGTTGGGTTCTGACCAGTTTATTAATTGTTTCGATCATATGAACTGGAATACGAATTGTACGCGCTTGGTCTGCGATCGCGCGAGTGATCGCTTGACGAATCCACCATGTCGCATACGTTGAAAATTTAAAACCACGACGGTATTCAAATTTATCAACGGCTTTCATTAAACCAATATTACCTTCTTGAATTAAATCCAAAAATTGCAATCCGCGATTTGTATATTTTTTTGCAATCGAGACAACCAAACGTAAATTCGCTTCAACCAATTCAGATTTTGCAGCATCTGCTTCGCGTTCACCTTTCCAGATGGCCGTGTACGTTTCTTGGATCCATCTGAAATTCATTTCAGTGTCGAAATGCAAACGCTTTAAACGAATCTCAGCTTCTTGGGCTTGTAGCGTATACGTTCTGAATTTTCCGTAACTATGACCCGTTTCACGAGTCATTTTGATTAATTCTTTTTCGTTATTTTCTATCACTTTTAATTTATCAACCATCGCAGCAACATCTTTTGAAAATGTTTTCTCGATACCGTCTTTGATACGCTTACGCAGTGATCCCATGCGGTTCACTAAATTTTTAAATTTAATCACAACACGATTGATCGTTTTACGATTGAAATTGATCGACTCAAAATTAGCCATCAACGCTTCATTTAAAACACGAACTTCTTCGTTCAATTTAGCTTTTACATCTGGCTTAACGTTTTCATCACGCAAAGTTGTAAAAGCTTTTTCTGTGTCAGTTTGATACTGGGCAACGACGCCAATGAGCTGATGAATTTTTTCGATATATTCTTTTTCGTCGTACTGATGATCTTCATCTTCGAGTCCGCGAAAAATCGCTTTGACTTTGATACGGCCCTGATCAAGTCGCTTACCTAAATTAATAATTTCGTATGTACCCAATGGCGACATCAACATCGAGCGAACAATTTCTCGTTCGCCTTTTTCGATACGGCGAGCAATTTCAACTTCACCGTCACGAGTTAATAATGAAACCGAACCCATTTTTCGCAAATACAAACGGACCGGATCCGCGCCTTTGACGTCTTCGACTTCTTTAACTTCGTCTTCGTCATCATCGTCTTCATCAGCGTTTGCCAAAAATTCTTCTTGTTCTTCGGCTTTGGCTGCGTCTGAATACTCAGTGATAACTACGCCGTTAGCTTCAAGAGCCGTCATAAAATTATCAATGACACTGGCTGCAGAAATTTCAATCGGAAGCGCTTCGTTGATTTCTTCAATCGTGATGCGTCCTTTTTCTTTAGCTAGCTTAATTAATTTTTGAAGCTCTTCGGCTGCTGCAGTTTCTTGTTGAGCAATCGTAAAAACACCTGAGGTTGATTTTGATTCTTCTTCGTTCTGATTTTTTTTCGACATTAAAACTCCGTGCTTAAATAAAATTAATAAATTCTAAAAATTAGATCGCGGCATTTTTATAGTAGCTTGCCGAAATTTATTTTTTCAAAGAAAGGCGATTTTTTTGCAAATCAGAAAATTCTTTTAGTTTTTCAACATCCACCGAATTATCTGCTCCGGTTTTATTATGTTTGATGTCGTTCACTAATTTTTTCGCCTGTGTTCTTAAAAAATTCTGCTGAATTTTTTTAATCGTATCCGACAAAAACTTTTGTTCTTTTTCAATATCAAATTCAGTGAAATTTGATTTATCAAACAACAGTTCTGGTCGATCTATTTTTTCAATTAGCAGACTGAAGAACTTATCAAATTTATTCACGTCTTGTCTATATACTTGCTCTATTTTTTCCATGAGTTCTTTGACTTGTAAATGCGTGATTTGGCTTACTATTTGCTTAATTCCATGGGGCTCCGGTTGATTCAATATCCATTCGAAATTGGCACGACTCTTGAGGGCTAACTGTAATAGCAATAGCTCGACATGTGGAGCATTCTGTAGCTGAATTTCAGATGGCAACACTGCAATTGGCGCAACAGTTTCGCTAACCACAAACGTTCGACCTTGAGTATTGTTCGGAGCGTTATTACTAGTGGCTGTCGACTTAAACGCTGACCGCAGCCAATCCATGCTGACATTCATACGGCCTGACAGCTCTTCAGCGTATAAACTTTTCAGCCTGGGGTCCTGTATAGAATCAAAAATTGGTTTTATTTTATCAACCA
>JAYTMM010000363.1:0-1537 GCA_043728555.1 Pseudobdellovibrionaceae bacterium | reverse complement strand
TTATTTATTCCGTGGTTCGTTTTTATTTTTTTACATTTAAAAAAACAAAAAACAAAAGCGACCTTTCAAATCAGTCGAATACAGGCGTTCGTACCTTGGCAGGGGCGCGGTCGCGCGCAATATGTTTTTGTAAATGAAATTTTATTATTTTTATCATTAGCATTGATGATTTGTGCACTGGCCAGACCGCAAACCGCGGATGCGAAAGTGAAGCGAACGTTGGATGGTTTAGATATTGTTATCGTTTTAGATATTTCAGACAGTATGTTGATCGAAGACATGAAACCCGATAACAGATTAGAATCTGCAAAAAAAACAATTTCTGAATTTGTTCAGAAAAGAACTTCCGATCGTATTGGTCTTGTGATTTTTGCGGGTGAAGCCTTTACGTTGGTGCCGCCGACATTAGATTATCAATTATTACTTGATCGAGTCAGTCAAATTCAAACCGCACAGCAAGCTCGTATCAAAGACGGAACAGCCATTGGTGTTGCGATGGCTGCAGGTGCGGCACGGTTAAAAGATTCACAAGCCAAATCACGTGTCATGATTTTTTTAACAGACGGAGAAAATAATTCAGGAACGATTGATCCTGAAACAGGTCTGGAAATCGCCAAAGGTTACGGAATTAAAATTTATTCTGTGGGCATTGGTCAAAGCGGAAAAACTCAATTGCCAATATACACGCAAGATGCTTTCGGTAATAAGGTTAAACGTTATCAACCTTTCGAAAGCACCGTGAACGACGAATTACTGACGCAAATGGGCCAAGTCACCGGTGGTAAATATTTTCGGGCGAATCGTGAAAATTCATTAAAGGGCGTATTTGATGAAATTAATTCTTTGGAAACCACAAAAATTGAAGAAACAAAATATACAAAATATAATGAATATTTTTTCTATTTTCTGACGCTGGGTTTTTGGTTATTTATTTTTAATCGCATATTATCGTATTCATTTTTGCGTCGAGGTCCCGCGTGAATTCATTGGATGCTGTGACAGTTTTAAAATGGGGCAATACTGACGCATTTTATTTATTTTTAATTTTACTTGGTGTCGCTGCGATTTATTTTTATTTTGAATATATAAATAAAAATAAATTAAATAAATATTTCGGCGAAAAAGTCACTGCATGGCTATCGCAATCAGTTTCTGTAGCGCGCAGGCGTTGGCAATTGGGTTTACAAATTCTGGGGCTGTCGCTTTTAATTGTTGCTTTGGCGCGTCCGCAAATGGGGCAATCCGAACAAGAAGTCAAAAGCGAAGGCGTTGAATTGATGATCTTGGCTGACGTTTCTGACAGTATGTTATCCGAAGACATTAAGCCATCACGGTTGCAACAAATGAAAATTGAGCTTTCAAAATTAATTGATTTGATGCCCGGAAATAAAACCGGATTGATCGCTTTTGCTGGCAGCAGCGCGTTGATGTCGCCGCTGACAACAGATCCGGGTGCTTTGAAAATGTATATTGAATCGCTGGATACAAACTCAGTCAGCTCGCAAGGGACAAACATTGAAATCGCACTCAGTTACGC
>JAYTMM010000362.1:0-9577 GCA_043728555.1 Pseudobdellovibrionaceae bacterium | reverse complement strand
TATTGCTGAAACAGAATTAACAATTATCAATTCATATTTTTTTCCAACGCTTTTATTTATCAAAAAATTGATTGCAGCCAAAAAGCGAGGAGTTCGCATCAGATTAATTTTGCCAAATATGTCGGATTGGCCATCAGTTGTTTTTGCATCACAATATCTGTACAAATATTTTTTAGATCATGGTTTTGAAATTTACGAATGGAATAAATCAGTGCTTCACGGCAAATTAGCAACTGTTGATGGTTTGTATTCAACATTGGGGTCGTTTAATTTAAGCCACACAGGTTTTTATCAAAATCTTGAATTGAACATTAATATAAAATCAGAACTATTTACAAAAAATGTCGATATATTAATTCAAGATATTATTGATATAGGATGTCAAAAAATCACCTATAAAAGTTTTAATTTAAAAAGCACTCTGAAAATCAGAATGCTTCGGTTTTTATGTTATGTGATCTTATCTGCTATTTCAAGGTTATCAATTCTTTTTACTTTTCAGAATAGAAATAGCAATCGACATAAAAAACTGAATTAATATTGCGATTTCGTCCATTTTTTAAAAACGATGAACGGGTCCTTTGATTGAAAACAGTCGAACTGTAAATATAAAAAATACCGCACCTAAAACTGACATTGTGATCGCACCCAAAAGGTTATTAAATGAAACACTTGTCATATCAAACATTAATCCTCCGGCAACTGCACCGACGAGTCCGACAAATAAATCACCGATAAAACTAAAACCTCTGCTTTGAACAATGATACTGGCGACCCAGCCAGCGAATAGACCTATAAGTATAAAAATAAAAAAATCCATATGTGTCTCCCTTTGTTGAATTGTTACTTTTTTAGAATTTGAACTTCATTATGAATATGATATTCAGGGGCCATCAGCGAAATTTGACGTAATATATAATTTTGTTCAATATTTGATTTCGCAAAACCACGGGCTAAAATTTCTGAATCAATGATCACAATTTTTATTTGCCGTGCTTTTTTTGACAATCCGGGATCTAACTGCAGCATATTTTCAATTTGCTTTCGCAGACCAAAATTGCTGGCAAAATTATCTGTAAATTGACCTGTATTATTGGCTTGGGAATTTAGAAAACTTAAAGTTTTTTTATTGTACTTCAGTGATGAAGCCGCGGAGTCTTCAGATTCAGTTTGTGATTTAGATTTATCTGAATAGTCAATAATGGCGATTGTTGAAATCGCAGCAAACAAAAATAATATGATCAGTAGCAATTTTTTATTCACCTTAGACATCTGCTTTCGTCTGTTGTTAAAAATGGGGGAAGACACGGGACAATCAAGTCCCGTGTCTTGCATTAAACTTTTCGTCTTGAAACAAATGTCATCAGGCTGCCGGCAACGGCTCCTGCAGCAACTGCAATTGCAATACTTTTTGCGGGGTTTGCTTTCACATATGTTTGACTAGATTTGTAATAATCAGACGCTGTGTCAGCTAACTGTGAGGCCATCGAACCCATTTTCTCTCCGACGTCATGCGTAGCTTTTACGATCGCATTTTCACCGGATTGAAATTTGTTTTTAATGTCACTTGTATAATTTGATTTGGTATCAGTTTTAAAAGGTTCCATAAAATCTCCTTGGTTATTGTTTACGAGCTGCTTTGCTTATTTCAGGAGTCGCTTTTTGAGTACTCGGATGGCTTGAAAAAATTTTTTCAAGTTGCTTTGAGTTTTTTTCTTTGTCATCGCTATATTTATTATTCAAAAGTGTACTCAATTGTTTTTGATCGCCTTTTGTACCTTCAAGGTCTTGATCTGAAATCTTGCTCCACATTTTTTTAATTTCAGTTTTAATTTCTGGCCATTTTTCATTGGTAGCGGGTTGTGCAGTCATAAGACTCCTTTTGTTGTGATATATCTTTTTGATATATACGGTTAATATAGCAATCAGTGGGCCATTTTAAATTGACCCAATTGTTATTGAATCCTGTATATTTTTTCTTGATTTAAAAATGGGGATTTTTTCTTGATTCATCGGTATTTTTTTCTTCGGATTAAGTCATTGCATTAATTTTAACTGATTATCGACATGCATTATTCCAGGTGCATTCCACGCGGCCGCTTGTGCAACATTGCTTTCTGAAAATGAATGAACACGTCCAGTTAATGTGACTTTGTCGCCATTGACGCTGACATTTATTTTTCGACCCTCGCTTTCAGCTGAACGTTTCAAAGCGTCTTCTATTCGATTTTTAATATCGGCCGTTTGACCGGCTGATCGAATTGTTGTTAAATCGTTAACGCTTCGTACGCCAACCAGTCGATTCAATGAATTGATCGCTGCCGTTCGTTGATAATCCCACTGAACTTCTCCACGTAAAGTGACTCGGCCTTTATCAACTGATATTTTTAATGTTTCAGGAACTTGATAATTCCATTGCAAAGCATTTGCAGCAGCAGTAGCGATATCTTCGTCTTTTTTTTCATTTGGACCCAGAATCTGAACTTCAATTTCATTTGCGATAGCACGAACTCCGCCAACTCGTTGAGCTGCTTTTTCGGCAATTATTTTTTCAAAATAATGTTGAACATTTCCCCGTAAAGTGACAACACCGTCTTTGGCCGTGGCTGTTGTGTTTGATGGGGCCAAGCTTGGATCCCATTTCATTTCACTTAAGACATCTTTTTGAATTTGCGCATCTGATTTATCAAAAAAATTAAACATTGATATCTCCTTGTTCGTTGTTGCGTCGATTGTATTTTGAATCTTGCAAATTGCTGACCATATAAAAAATTAATCTGATATATTTTTTTCAGTTCTGTTATTTTGTTAAGACCATCCAGCTGACAAGTAATGATAAAAATATAAAAAATGTACTTTGGATTGATTTTTTTCGTAAGTCTTTACTGCCCAGAGCAGATACCAAAAATATTTTTGAAACATATGACGCAACAATTGAAATAGCCAACAGAATACTTAGATGCTCTATGGTGAAAACCCCATTTTCTGCAAGCTGAACATTGGCAATAATAGACCCATGAATTTCGAATAGCGAGACTAAAAATGTCAGAATCATAATTCCGTTTTTACCGAATAAGTTCTGAAGTAGTTTTGATAATAAAATAATTGATACAATAAATATCGTCAGTTTTAAAATTGGCATGATTTTAAATGAAATTTCTTTGGTTTCAGAAATTTCAATATTTAAATTTCGTGAATATAAATAGATCATGATCCCTGTGGCTAACAGCGGACCTAAAAACAGTATCGAAATACTGCGCAGATGTGTATCGCTGGACAACACAAAGACACAGCCTTCGATCAACATTGCCGCCGTGGCAGAAAGAAAGACAAGTATTTCAATTTGCTGATCTGAGGTATTCGAAGTTTTACTTTTTTTTGCCAATGCCGCTGTTGTCGCTGTGCTTGATACAAGTCCGCCTAAAAATCCTGTTAATAATGCGCCCGCTCGTGCGTTCAGTATGCGACTGATTGCCGAGCTAAAAATTTGAATGAAAGCTAAGGCGAAAATCATTGTCGCAATTTTTTTTAAATTCAACAGATTCCATGGGTCGATTTTTGTTGAGGGAAGATACCAAACAAGCAATGCCATGATCGCGAGAGTTAAAAAACCAGATTTACTTTTAGACATGATCGGTTGCAGCGGCCACTTCAACATCCATTTTTGCAATTTTATCATAGTATTGTCTTTGTTCGCGGATGGGCCACCAATCATACAATAAGGCTTCTACAGGGTGCCACATGGCAACCCAACCAATGATAATAAAACTGACACTGCCGATTTCAGTAATAGTTGGAGAAAATTTAATTGAAGCAATAAATTGAGCTAAACTTAAGCAAGCAATTAAAGTAATTAATCCGACGACCGCAAAGTACCGCGCAGTTCGAAGTCGTTTTCGTAATTTTGATTTTGATAATTTTGATTCATATCTAAAATAGGCTCGGATGGATTCTTCGATGGTCAGGCTATTTTCAGACTTAAGATCCTCATTATCAGATGTTAAAATTCGAATTTTCATATTTGTACGATGCGGAAATTCTTCAACAGCGCTGACTAAGTAAATAACAAATTGTGGATCTAAATCACGATCACGGAACGGAGCAGGGTCGCGTTCATTAAAAAGTTGACGCGAATTTTTAACAACAACCTCTATAATTATTTTTTTATTTTCGTATTTATAGCGATTTGACCCCAGTTCGTTATTCATACGTAATAATGACATCCACTCTTCTGTTTTGTGCGCGACCAGTTTCAGTTTTATTTGTTGAAATTGGCTTTGTATCGCCAAGTCCTGATACCGAAATATTGTCAGCAGAAATATTGTTGTTTGAAACTATGTAGGCTTGAACAGACTGCGCCCTTTTGACAGATAAAATTTCATTTGATTTTTTTTCGCCAACAGAATCAGTGTGTCCTTCAATTGCAATTTTGTCTGGTGTTATGTCATCGATGACTTTCTGTACTTTTGCCATCAGCGGAAAATTTTCAGGTGTTATCATTGCTCTATTATTTAAAAATGACAGTCCCTTTAAGCGCAGTAACAGTTTGTTGCCTTGTCTGAAAACTTCAGCTTCGTTCGGATCAAATTGTTTTCGCGCTGTTTCATATTTTTGATCAAGCCACAATTTTGATTCTAGTTGTTGATTTTTTGCAGAAAAATCGGCAACTTGATTTTCAGAGTTTGTCAGTTCAGTTAATGTTTGATCTAAAGAATCCTTAGATTGATTCAGAACTGAATTTTTACGTTCAGATTCTTTGGCAAAATCTTCGGGCTTCATCGCCGTTGATCCTTTGGCAAAGCGAACCATTTTTAAAAGCCGGTCAGTCGAATTTACAGCAACAGCACCTGCTGTCTGAATGATAAATGGACTGTGACGATTCGCTTCAATAGCGGCTTCGCTCTCAGAATATTTTTTCTCGGCCCAGACTAAAGTTTCCGGAGTCAGTTTTTGCGCACCTTCATTTTTTGCAGTTTGAAGTGTATTTTGCGCACGACCTAATTTGTCTTTCTTAATCGATTTAAGTTCTAAGTCCTGATATTTTTTAACAATAATATTTTGATCATTTTCTTTGATTAAAGTGTTATTTTTTTCTATTGAAGTTGTTAATTTGGTAAAGTCATTATCAATTCGGGATACTTCATCAGGAAAATATTTAATTGATTGTGCGTCAATGGCTTCTTGTCGTGCACGTATTGAATCACTTAAAATTTCATTTGAAATTTTTGCGACTTTATTTGCTTGATCTAAATAAGCCTGAGCAACAGCTATTCGATGTAAAATGCTGATTTGACTTTTATTTTTTGACCGTTCTTCGATCGCCATTTTTTTTGACTGAACAGCCGCTTTGAAATTATTTGGTGAAATAATATCGACTTGATGTAACTCGGCTTGTTGAATATTTGAGTTTATTCGGTCAAGTTCTGTTTCAGAATTCGCAGTATTGTTAAATTCAGTGACTTTGGGCTCTGATGTGCACGAGATGATAAAAAGTATGACTGCGATAAGACTGAATCTAAGAATTATACGGATTGCATTAAACATATTTTTTTCTTTCATAGTTTGAATTTATTTGTACTTTTAATAAATAATTTTATTAAGTACTCAATAGATTGATCTTATTTTGGTTTTGTCAGTCCAGTTATAAAGCCTTCGATAAAATTCATTTTCAAACTTTTTAAATCAAACAAAAACATTGAATCTGGCGGTGGTTTTATATTTTCTAAGGTATAATTTTTCTTTGGTTTCCGAAGCATCAAAACCAAACACAGACTGCACAATAAAAATATCAGACTAAAAATACTGAACTGAAGAAATTCGGCGTGTTCAAACAGGCCTAAATATTTATGTAAATCTTGTGACAAACTGAGCAACGAAATAATCATGACTGCTGCGAAAATGACAGCTGCAAACAGCTTAAGTGCAACAGATAAAATCAATTGATTTATTGCCATATCAACTTTCTGAATTGTAATGCGAGACCTGAAGGTCTCGCATTACATATATTAATTAATTTTTTCGACCACTCATCATCATTGTCAATAAACTACCGGCGACCAAGCCCGTCGCTGCCGCAATAGCAACACCTTTGGCAGGGTTAGCTTTGACATAGTCACGACTGTATTTCATGGATTCTGATGCAGCATTTGCGAATCCTGACGTCATTTGATCGGCGGCTTTTGCTGCAGATCGGCCTGTGTCTTGTGCTAAGGATTCTAATTGATGTCCGCTGTTTTGAATTTTATTTTTAAATTCTGGAACAGCACCATTTGATTTACTTAACGAGTCTCCGATTAAATTTGCCATTTTTTTTCCTTTTTTGTGAGTGTTGTTTTTTGTTATGGTAAAGGCAGATTTTTTTTGCCTGTAGCTAGAAATACGACGTAAGAAATCACGGCCAGAGCCATAAACACGATTAACAGTGTTTTTCCGATATCAACTGAAATTCCTGCGATGCCATTGGCTCCCAGAACATAGGCAACGATTGCCAAAATAAAAAAAGAAATTGCTGCACGAATCATTTTTTTCTCCTTTGAAAAGTGTGATTGTTGTTTGTTCATTTGTTATAAAATTATCATCGACTTGAAAAACTGCGTAACATCCATGAATTTTTTTCGTGAACTTGCAAACGCTGAGTCAGTAAATCAACTGTCGTATAATCACGACATTTTTCAGCAATTGGGTTTGTATTACGTATTGTTCTCATAAGAATTTCTTGATCATCATTTAATGTTGTCAGCATTTTTTCGGCACTTTGTACACCTCGCTGTTCTTTAACAATGGCTAATTCAGCAAATTCTAAAAAAGTTGCTGGTGCGGGTTGACCTAACATTCGGATTCTTTCGGCAATTAAATCAACGGCCGAAGCCAGTTCAACATATTGATTCATAAACATTGTATGTAGGCTGAAAAAATGAGGACCTGTGACGTTCCAATGATAGTTCTGCGTTTTTAAATAAAGCACGTAAGTGTCAGCTAAAAGATTTGATAACCCTTGAATAACTTTTCTGCGTTCAATGTCTGTACTGCCAATATCAACACTTGCAACAGCTCCGATTTTACCAAATTTTTCTTGTGACAAGTATGATGATGCTCGTTCTGCTGAACTGATTGTTGGATTGCCATCAAGAGAATAGCGCTCGTCATTATTATTTTTTTCAAAATAAGTTTCGCCAAAAAATTGTCGCGTTTTAAATGTGTTCATCGGGTCTCCATGTTTATCAACTTGTGACAGAGCAGCTTTCATACATTGATAGCAATATTGGGACCGAGTTATTTTTTTTACCAAATCAAAAGTAATGTCTGTAAAATGATCTGTTCGTTATAAATTTTCAGTGACTGTTGCTTTTTTTCATTTCATTCGTAAATATTCCCCATGCCTTTGGGTCCTTTAAAAAACAGCATTATATAGACAGTATTAAGTACGACATTTGAAAATGAAGTGGCCACAGAGTTGCAAAATGAATTTTAAATATATTTAAAATGTATTTTTAATACGTAAAAACAATTTATTTAAAAAAAAGGAATTAAATATGCATCCTCATAAATACAAAGTATTCATCACTTCATTTGCAATCTTGTCATTAGCTCGATGTACGAATGCGCCACAAAAAATAGCGGGTTCAGAAAAACCAAGAATGACGTATGTCGAAGAACAAGAAGGTCGATCAATCACTAAGGCTGCGGCAAAAGAAATTATGGCGCATAATTTTGTTGAAATCGATTTCCCTCAAACAAGTTCAGTACTTTCAAAAAATGCAATTTCTTCTTTAGATGCTGCTGTCGAGCAAGCAAGACAGCAGGGGAACATCAATCAAATTATTGTACTGTCATGGGCAGACAACGAATATCCGTCAAAAAAATTGAATAAACTTCCAAAATTACAAAGAACTTTAGCTGCTGACAGAAATAAAGCTGTTCAAAAATATTTTAGTGCAACAACAAATGTTGATATACAAACTTACAATATGGCCGAAAGACCAAATGCTCTTTCAAAATGGTTTAATACGACTGATACGAAGCTGAAAAATTCATTGATTGCTGCGGGTCTACCAACAACCGGTGATGAACTTCAATTTCCAAGTAAAGCGTCTCATGCGGTTGTCTTAATTAAAGTCGATTAATAATATAACAAAGGATTTATGATGAAAAATAACATAAAAATTGGCGTAGCTGTGATGGCACTCGCTTTGGGTTTTACTATAGGAACATATGCCGAAGAATCTGTTGTCGAAAAAGTCGAAACATCGAAAAACAAGGCTGTTGATAGTGTGAAAAAAACATATCGTAAAATGGACGATAAACTTTGTGAAACGGTTAATGGCAAAACAAAATGCGTGACAAAAAAAATAAAAAATGGAATAAAAAATAATTCCGACACAATTAAAACTGAAGGTAAAGAAATCGAAAATAAAATTGATTAAAATTTTACGAGATCGTCAGTAGGGTTTTTACTGGCCGGAATACCAGCGCTATTGACGGCTTTTTCTTATGCTGAACTTGCGACGATGTATCCTTTTGCAGGTGCCAGCTGTATTAAGCATACTTTTGATTCAAATCAGGATTACAAAACGTCCCAAGTTTATTCGAGATGTTTTAAATTATTATTTACAACCGCGAAATATGAATCATCAAAAAAATTTTAAATTTAATTTGTTAGGACTTAAAAATGCTTCCGCAAATTAAAACCATTCGCATTGTTGATGATTTAGCAATTTGGCAAACTATAGGTGGAAAAATTGGGTGTGGATTTGAATTAACGCTTGCGGACCTTGAATCGAATGACACCACTGAATTTACAAATAGATTAACAGCTTTTATAAAATACTTAAGTCCTGATGTTTTGGCCAGAGTACATTTTGAAAGTTTTTATTCAAATAATTCAGATGATACAGATTTGATTTTAAATTCCAGATCAAAGGCGATTTCAGAATTAGGCTACAGAAAAAATAAATTCTATTTTTATATAAATCACGTAGGTACCCAGATCAATTTTGAATCGATTAAAAACGCATTTGTACCAAAAACTGACTTTTCTGCCGAAATGCAAAGTTTGTTAAAATTAAAAGACGCAATCACAAATTTTGGATTTCAGATTAAACCACTAAACGCTAATAGCATAAAAAAGTTATTCGAGTATAAATATGATCTGATTAAAACGCTGGGTCAGCGGCGGAATTTACGAATCAGCCTTCAAACGTATCAGCCACAAATTTAATATTAAGATCAGATCGTAAAGTTTGCATTACGAGCTTGCTTTGCGACACACTTGTTAAATGCGGGCGTCACATCATCGGTCGTAAAAAAAAATATGCGGCTGGACTGATGAAAAAGTCATGAGCAGATATATTCGATTGGCGGTCTGACAACTGTATTATGAATTCTTAAATAATTTTAAAATCTCATCAATTTTTTTTTGAATAACTGCGGGATTTTTGCTTTGAACTGCTTGTTGTACGCAATGATTCATGTGGCCTTCGATAATGTTGGCTTCGAGCGATTTCAATGCGGATCTGGCGGCTTTGATTTGAATAATAATTTCAGGGCAATAGCGCTTATCTTCGATCATGCGTTCGAT
>JAYTMM010000361.1:0-2121 GCA_043728555.1 Pseudobdellovibrionaceae bacterium | reverse complement strand
ATAATCGCAACAACGATCATTAATTCGATCAATGAAAAACCTTTTGAATCCAGATTTGGGGTTTTTGTAATAAGCATTTTTTGACTCCGTGAAACTTTTGTTTCTGTTTTATGTTTTAAATAACGTCATTGTTATCGTCGATATTAGCCAAATTTTTTCAGCACCGACACATATTTTATGTTATCAGCCGCTCACATAAAATCAATACTATAATTCAGTTCGCATTTATATGGACCTTAGAAATATTATGTTATGTTTTTTGTCTCAAACTGAGATTAGACGTTGATAATTTTAGGGTGTTGACGTGAAATGGCTGAATGAAAATGAATGGATTTAACCAGCTCGTAATGTCGACCGAAAAAAATTCGTCCCCCGATTTTGCTTCTGATGTTGAAACGGCCGAACCAGCCCTTTATCGAGTTTTAATTTTAAACGACGATTACACCCCGATGGATTTTGTGGTTTATGTTTTAAAAACTTTTTTTGGGCATTCAGATACAGCCGCACAAAAAATTATGTTGGATGTTCATAAAAAAGGTTCAGGCACTGGCGGTGTTTATTCTTTTGAAATCGCAGAGACTAAGGCTTCGCAAGTGAATTCATTCTCTCTAAAAAATAAATATCCACTGCGATCAATCATCGAAGAAGAAACGGATTAAACCTATGATGTCCAAAGAACTTGATAAACGCTTAGGTAAAGCGATCGACTTGGCTGCGAAATTAAAGCACGAATTTGTGACACTTGAACATTTTTTATTTTGCCTCGTCGAAGCCCCTCTGATTATTGAAATTTTTGAAGTTTTAAATATTTCAGTCGTTGATGTGAAAAATGATTTGCAAAAATACATCGACCAAAATACGCCTTTAAAAAAAGTCGCTGCCGATTGGAAGCCCGACCTGACAATTGCTGTTCACCGCGTATTTGAAAAAGCCGCTTTACAAATGCAAAACGCCGGTCGTAGTGAATTATTAGAATCTGCGGTACTGGTTGCGATCTTTGATGAAAAAAAATCACGCGCTTGTTTTGTTTTAGAAAATTTAGGCATGAATCAATTCGATGTGATATCGGCCAGCAGCCATGACGTCAGTGGTACCAGTAATTATTCTGGTACAGAAGGTTCGGCTGAAAATTCTAAAGAATCTAAAAACAAATCTGCTTTGGACGAATTTTGCCAAAATTTAAATGAATACGCAAAATCTTCTGTAAAAAATCCCCTGATCGGCCGAGCCGATGTCATTGAAAAAATGATTCAAACATTAGGACGCAGACAAAAAAATAATCCTCTGCTATTGGGCGATTCAGGCGTTGGAAAAACCGCCATCGTTGAAGGCTTGGCGGAAAGAATTGTTTCTGGTGATGTTCCTGAATTTTTAAAAAATAAAATTATCTATGCGATGGATTTGGGATCACTTTTAGCAGGTGCTAAATACCGCGGTGATTTCGAAGGACGACTGAAAAAAATTCTGAAAGAAGCGCGCGATAGAGGCGATGTGATTTTATTTATTGATGAAATTCACAATTTAGTCGGAGCCGGTTCAACATCGGGTGGATCAATGGATGCGGCCAATTTATTAAAACCTGTTTTATCAAAATCAGAAATTTCGTGCATCGGCGCCACCACATTTCAGGAATACCGCCAACATTTTGAAAAAGATCGCGGTCTGAATCGCCGTTTTCAGCGGGTCGACATAACCGAACCCACACCCGCGGATACTTTATTAATTTTAAATGGCATCAAAGAAAAATACGAAAAATTTCATCAGGTGGTTTATTCAACAGAATCTGTTCAATCGTGTATTGATTTGTCACAAAAATATATTTCTGCTGGAAAATTCCCCGACAAAGCGATTGATCTGATGGACGAAGTCGGAAGCTTCGTAAAACTGAGTTTAAAAAAAGAAACTGTCGAACCCGCTGACGTTTTATCTGTTGTTAGCCGTATTTCAGGTGTACCGACCACACAAATGTCGGCCGATGATTCACAAAATTTAAAAGATCTGGATTTAAAATTAAAAGCGCTTGTCTATGGCCAAGACGAAGCGATTGATATGCTTGCAAGGTCGATTAAATTTGTTAGATCGGGTTTAGAAAATAAAGAAAAACCGTGGGGTTCATTTTTA
>JAYTMM010000360.1:0-8276 GCA_043728555.1 Pseudobdellovibrionaceae bacterium | reverse complement strand
TGAATGATGATCTTAAGGTGATTTGTGAAATTTGATGGGCAACACAATATTCAAAAACTAATTTCATCATTTGATGGCCGACTTTTTGTTTTAATATTTCAGGCGTTATATAAAATCCATACAAATGAGCTGATTTTAAATCTTCTACAGTATTTATTTTTATCTGACAAAAACCTTCAATTTTATTTTTATATTCAACTGCTAAATAAAATTGATTTTGAATTGCTGGAATGCGAACTTCTGGATTGTATGTACGCCCGCCCCAAACTCTGATTTCGTCAACTGAATGATCTTTACTGCAAATTTCATTGATTGATCGCATGTGAGCATGATGAATGTTTTCTGCATCTGCGATTTCGGCAATTCGAATTGTGATGTCATTTTGAATATGATCATTGGATCTTTTTTCAGATTCAGCAATTGATGCCATTGAAGAATTTATTTGGTCGACTGAGGCATTTAACCTACGCCTGATTCTGAGTGCTAGTTTAAAATGACAAATTGCTAAGCCATGAAAATTTTGATCAAAATAATATTTTCCAAAATGCTGATGATAGCTTGCCATTAAGCTTTCAGCATCTGCTGTTTGATTTAATAAATTTCTAGTCTGATCAAATAGGACTTCTGATTTTGCAAAAATATTTTGATATCTAAACACATCCGCAAGGCGCAGTTGATTCTGAACAATTTTTTTAGGTAAGTTTTGAATAATGGATAACGATATGGCCTCGTGCAAATGATCTTCTGCGGATTTAAAATGTTTAAGCAATTTATTTGAATGGCCTAAAAGACCCAATAAATCTATCTTTTGAAAAATTTCTGTTTCAATTTTTAGTTTTTCTAAAATTTCGTCTTTGAATTTGATCCAATGATCTGAATTTAATGGTTTTTCTTTTAGATTTTCGTCAAATACTGTTTCTGCCAGAATCACAATTAACCGTTCGTCAGTTCATTCGATTCAAATAAACGATGCAGATATTTGATTTGCTCGTTCAACGAAAAAATCTCCATCATTTCGTACTGCAAATCATAATCACGAATCAAATAGGACGCAAATGATCCAATGATTTCTTGCGGACCGGTCAGATTTTTAATAAAAATTTCTCGTTGATGATGATCTGGAATATGTTTTTGAACCCATTGAACTAAAAGCTGACTGAGTATCATATATTTACTTTTCAGCTCGTCATCTAAGGTTAAATCTTCGTGAATTTTTTCAACCTCGCAAATTAAATACGGCGAGTGTGGATTTTGAATTTGTTGTTTGATTTTAACTTTGCCCTGACCTGCTAAAAAAACCAGTAAGGTGTCATTGGGTCTACGATCCATGATTTGCGGAATACCGTACCCTGCAACGGATCTGTAGGTGTCTCCGTTTTCGGGAACATAAGCCAAAGCAATGGGAATTTGTTTTGCGATCGAGTCTTCGATCATTTTTAAATATTTCGCTTCAAAAATATTTAAAGGCTTCGTCGTCAACGGAAACAAATTCGTATGTGTGATCGGAAAAACAAAACATTCCATTTACACTTATTATAGGTTATTATTTTCAATATGCGAATCATTTATTTCGATGGAGTTTGTAATTTATGTAATGGCTTTGTTGATTTTGTCATCCGCCAAGATTTATCGAACAAATTTTATTTTGCATCACTCCAAGGAACGACAGCACAAAAAGAATTGCTTGCTCAGGACCTTGGTCTGGATACCGTAATCTTGTCGACCAATGGTGTTGTTTCTAAAAAATCACAAGCCGTGCTGTTGATTTTTAAAGAACTGGGTCTTTTTTTTAAAATCATATCACTATTGGGGAACTGTTTACCAACTGTTGCCTGTGATTTCATTTATGATTTAATTGCAAAAAATCGCTATCGTTTTTTTGGTCAAAAAGAAACGTGCCGACTGCCAACCGCCGCCGAGCGTTCACGATTCTTAGACTAATTTTTTTAAAAATGGAATATCTGCCTGTGCTAATTGATATTTTTCGATCTCAATTAAACTGACCCACTCTGCCTGATCGTGGTCAATCAATGTATAGTTTAAATTTTGAACATCGTATTTATAAAGTGTGATGTGTATTTTTTTTGTCTCGTACTGATGGTCATGCTCCGAAATATAGACCAATTTTTCGGCCTGTATTTGCACCGAAAGTTCTTCTTGAATTTCACGGACCAAGGCTTGCGCTTCAGTTTCACCAGCATCAATTTTGCCACCTGGAAACTCCCAAGCTCCTGCGCCCGATTCAGCTGGACCACGTCGGCAAATTAAATATTTTTGATCTGTCGTCCGAAAAAAAGCAATCGCAACGACTCGGGTGTTGTCTGACATGAAAATTCCTTGTTATAATACTCAGTATGATTGATTTTCAAAATTCTTACATCATTATTTTATTGGCCGGAGTTTCTTTTTTCTTGTACGGAAGCACCATGGCGTCGAGTGCTCTTGAAAAACTAATGGCTTCGCGAATCACAACGCTGATGAATCGCCTTTCTAAATCCAGATTTTTATCCATTGGCGTCGGCGTAGGCCTAACAACAATTTTACAAAGTTCAGGCGCTGTGACTTCGATGCTTGTGGGCCTTGGTACTGCCAAAGTCATTCAATTGCCACAAGTTATGGGCGTCATTATCGGAACTGCGATCGGCTCAACATTAACTGTTCAATTAATTTCATTTGATTTATCTGGCATCGCCTTACCGCTTTTTATTTTGGGATTTACTACATTTTTTATCAGTCAAAAAAACACTATCAAAAACTTAGCCACAGTTGTTATGGGTTTTTCGATGATTTTTCTGGGCCTTAAAATGATTTCAGTCAGTTCACATTATTTTGCAGGACAAGAATTTTTATCTGATTTTTTTAAAATGTTTCGGGACAATTCATTTTATTCATTTTTAGCAGCCATGATCTTCTGTGCGTTTGTTCACAGCAGTGCTGTAACAATTGGTCTGGCCATGAGTCTTTGTGCCGCAGGTGTGATTTCAAATCACGATGCAATGCTGTGGGTTTTTGGTGCGAATATCGGAACAACGTCGACCGCATTATTTGCAGCGGCAGGCAGCAATTACATTGGCAAACAAGTCGCTTGGGCACATTTTTTTTATAAAATAATGAGCGTTCTGATTTTTTATCCACTGACAAAATATTTTTTAGAATTTTCTGAAAGCATGAACGCCACAACGACCCGTATGATCGCAAATGGGCATTTAGCGTTAAACATTGTCTCGGCCATTGTATTTTTTCCGTTTATCAACAAGGGTGCCGAATTGATTGAAAAATTATTTCCAAAATCGGTGGGCGACGAATTCGGAGCAGATTATTTAGCCTTAAATAACTATCAAAATTCAGCGCTGGCAGTTTCGTATGCACAACGTGAAATCATGCGTACTGCTGACATTGTCATCGGCATGGTCAAAGACAGTGTTTTATTATTCGAAGCCGAAGACCCTGGCCTTGTGCAATCGATCAAAGATCGCGATAACCAAGTCGATTTTTTATATCGCGAAACGAAAATGTTTTTATTAAATCACGCGAACCAATCCACAAGCCTAGTACATCAAAACATCATGAATATGATCATGTTCATCAGTGACCTTGAACGCGCAGCCGATTCGATCGATATTAATATTAGAACTTTAGCTATCAAAAAACATGCGCTCAAACTTGAATTTTCAGCTGAAGGTTGGGCTGAAATCAAAGCCATGCATTCACAGGTCGTCAAAGTCGCATCCATGGGAATCAATGCCTACGACAATTCAGAAATGTGTGTTTTGGCGATTCAATTAAAACGTGAATTAACAAAAATTGAAATTTCGTATCGCGAAAATCATATCTCACGATTAAACCGCGGCCTTCGCGAATCCATCAACACCAGTTCGATTCATCTGGATTTATTAAGCGAATATCGTCGTATTGCCAGCCTTTTGTGTAATCATGCCTACACAAAAACAAAGGGCACCGAAAGCGCACCTTTAACTGCAGAAGCAAATTTACAGACAAACTCAAACGAGGATCAAACTTGATCCAAAGTATTTTTTTATTAACCATCGCAAATGTATTTATGACATTTGCATGGTATGGCCATCTGAAAAATTTCAAAGACTCGCCGCTATGGATGGTGATTCTGATCAGCTGGGGTATCGCATTTATTGAATATTGTTTTCAAGTCCCAGCAAACCGTATGGGTTCAAATTATTTTACATTGCCACAACTGAAAATTATTCAAGAAGTCATCACGATGATTGTCTTTGGTGGCTTCAGCGTTTGGTTTATGAATCAACCGCTGAAATTAGATTATTTGTGGGCCAGTTTTTGCTTATTAGGCGCGGTGTTTTTTATTTTTCGGGGATAGAGGGCGCTTCCTAGAAGGACACGCCCCCTACTTACTACTTAAGTCCTATATAATTTTTCACATTTATATTTATGTGATTTTTTTTCAATACTTTTTCAACTTCATCAATAATTTTACATTCACGAATTATCTGAATTACTCTTTCAATTCTACTGTTTACATCACCACAGGCACTATCTATAGCTTCGTAAATACCATCCGCCAATGTATTATTTATAATATGATCTTCTTTTTTTAATCTTCGCATCAAAACTCCTTAGTGTTTTATTTTATTCTGCTTTATATAATCAAAAACGATATTTCTCCTTTCTTATGTCTTGAATAATGATAGATTTTTTTTGAAATAAAATTTTATGCGGAACAAAAAAATGGCCATTCACATTGACTTCGATTTCTTCTAAGCAGGCTAGAATAATTTCTTCGATACATTGTAAATTAATATAAAAATCGGGTACAAAGTCTGGGTCGAATACAACAACGCTTTTAATTTCATTTAAATGATTTTTTTCTTTTAAAGTCATCTGCATTTCAGCAAAATTTAATGTGTTTTCATATACAGCTTGCAAATCTTTTTGAATTGATGGCAGCAATGAATACCTTGCAAATAATAGGGCCAGATATTCTCTATCAGTCAGGCGACTTGAACTTTTTAAATAATCGTCTTTCTTAAGAAACCATCGTTTTGTCTGATTTAAATCAGTTGCAATTTCTTCAACCAAGGGAAAACCACTCTGCTGAATAGCTTCGATGTCTCTATAAATAGTACGTAATGAAGCCTCTATAGAAAATTCTTTTAATCTTTCGTGAATTTCTTTTGTTGTCAGCCCGAATTTTGAATTTTCTAGCCAAATAATGATTTTTACTATTCTTGCCACCTGAGAATTTCTGCCTTTCATAAAAGACCTCCCTCAGTTCAAAATAATCGATAGCCATACTGTTTATTGACACGTCTCAAACCGAGACAAATCAACGTACTCGACCAAAGTTTTAATTTGAGTAATCTGACTTTTAAGTTAATTAAAAAGCACTACAATGATTTATAAACAAAATACGAAAGATTTCGATATCAAAACAGAACTGATTATACAAAATTTAATTGCTTCTGGCGGAATGGGCGATGTTTATGAAGCTTTGCTTGTTCAAGACAATGGATTCAGAAAAAAAATTGCCGCTAAAAAATTAAAACCCGAACTACAGCACAAAAAATCTATTATTATTCAAGAGGCCAAAATTCAGGCCAGCCTGAATCACCCGAATATTTGCACCGTGTTCGATATTCAAGAACAGAATAATGAGATTTATTTACTGACTGAATATCTTGAAGGACAAACTCTTAAGCAAAAAATATTAGATCACAAATTTAAAAAAACTGCGTTCAAAAAATCCGATGTTGAAAAAATTTTAAAAGAGTTGGTCTCTGCGTTAAAATACGCACATGATTTAGGGGTCGTTCATCGTGATCTGTCGGCATCAAATATTTTTATTACTCATTCAAACACAGTCAAATTGATCGATTTCGGTTTGGCCGAAGAAGATGTACAACACAACGAAACACAATACACAAAAACAATCAGCGGAAGTTTAGAATACCTAAGTCCAGAGCGTGTTGATGGCCTTGTTGCGTCTTTTAAAAGTGATTATTTTTCAGTCGGCATCGTTTTGTATGAAATGCTGACATTAAATAGCCCCTTTAAAAAAGACTCTGATTTTAAAACTTTAGAGTCAATTAAATACGAACAAATAAAAACTGACTTGATTAACACTGAATTTGAAAATTTTAAAATTATTGTCGAAGGACTGTTAAATAAAAAACCGAATGAACGTTTCAATTTTAAAGATGTTTTCGAATACTTAACAGTATCTAATAGTACATTTTCGGTTCCTAGATTAAATACGAAATCCATATCATTTATTTTACTATTTATTACCTTATCAACTTCAATATTTTTATACTTCAGGTCACACACTACTCATGGTATTGTTTTTAAAGACAGTTCAAATATGTCAAAAGTAGGCCCTCTCGAAAAAGAATCCTATTCTGAATTATCTATAGAAAGCTGCTCTTTATTTTACCGCGAAATTATGTCCTATCCAGATATGATTTTTATTAAACCTGAAAGAAATAATTTTTTAAATGGAAAAATAAAAAGAACTTACAAACAAGCTGCATATGAAATTTCGAATTATTTTGACAGAAAAGAAAGTGAATTCAATGCAGCATTTGATGCCTGTCAAAGCCAAAAAATTAACTCAAAATTTAGAGATCGTTTTAATATATATAAAAATGAAATTAAAAAAATAAAAACCAATACTGAAGAACCTAGTCAAGAGTATCTGACGCCATGGCAAACGGAAATTGATCTTGATCAAAAATATCTATTTATTGAACCCTATCCAAAGTATTTTGAGTACGAAGCTGCTTTATCAAAAGTTATTGATATTTTTAAATTTTCTATGCATTATACGACCAAAGAAGATTTAATTTTTATAGAGAATGAACGAATTCCTGAATTTCTTAATAAAAAAGCATGCTCAGATATCGGATCAGGTTTGTGGGTCGCTATTTTTTTGACTGGCAACTATGCATTAACTGAAATAGAAAATGTTCAATTCGCAATTTACAATCCCAAATACATTAGTATAAAAAAAATTGACGAAATGAGTTATTCAATTACAAGAAAAGAAAACTACACATTTTGCCATTTCAAAAAAACATCATTTACAGCTTCAGAGGCCATAATTTATTAATCTCGCACTACTCTAGTGTCACCACATGACAAAATTAAAATAACAACTTAAGTCCTGCTGATAAATTCCGATTCAGTAAATAATGATTAAAATAATTTAGTCATAACAAAGGACATTTAATGAACACTTTCATTTTTTCAGTTTTATTTGGCTTAAGTGCTAATGCTTATGAAAATGTTAGTGCTCCATTTTGCGTAATGGATAACTATGGTAACTTAGAATGCTACTACTATTCTTTATCGTCTTGTCGTGATGCTACCAAGTTACGTACAGACTCGGCCTGTGTTAAAAAATAATTAGCCATCGTTAACATGTTTAGGCATATAATAGACTTATATGCCTAAACAGCCTGGTGGCGTTTCAAAAACATTACGTGTTCAAACTTTGATTGAAATTTTAAATCGTCATGGAATTTTAGATAAAATAACTATCACTGAAAAAGTTGCATTGCGTTTGGCTTTAGATAAAAATTTGATTGATAGATCAATTTATCGTGACCTAGAAGAACTTGTCACACAAAATAAAATTTTTGTTATATACAAAGATGACTATGGAAACATTATTAATTCGGCAAATGAAATGCCAGCTCATTTTAAATCTTATTGGCACACTGAAAAACACAATCCAAATCAAATTATAGGATCGGGACTTATTCAAAGTCATGATGGTGATTTTATTTGCGCTAAAAATCTGCTCACTGATGTCAGCATCACGGAACTAAATCATATTTCGGAAGTTAAAAAAAATAGTCTGATTTTTAATATAAATCATCGTTTTTTTAGTCTCAATTTTAAATTTGACGCCTATCCATTTAAATTAATTATTACCAGAAAAAAACCTGAATCTGATATCTTAGATGGTCTCAAATCAAATTTCTCAATAAAATTATTAATTCTTATTCTGCCCGACCCTATTTTTTCATCAGTAAAAACAGATTCATCCGAATTTACTTACTTTGTATTTGAAGAAAATAAAATCACGTTAAAAAATCCAAAAAAATTAAATTTTAACTTTTTTTATAACAAAAACCTCAGTGATTTTGATCAGTTTTATTTTAAAAAAGATAAAACCCAATATGCAAACGAACTAAATAAAAATAAAAGTTTATCAGCAGAATTGAATTCTGAAAATATAGACATAAATAATTTTGATTTGATACAGATCAACAGCACACTGC
>JAYTMM010000359.1:0-1747 GCA_043728555.1 Pseudobdellovibrionaceae bacterium | reverse complement strand
AATTTCAAACATTTTACATTTAAAATCAAAAAGCGCTTTGCTACGTCATAAAGTAGCCAGCCAAATTCATGAAATTTCGGGTTCGCCATTTTTTATTCGCATCCAGGACATTTCAAAATCAATTCATTCGGTCAGTGATTTAAAAAATCTGGCAGGTTCAACAATTTTTATCGAAAACATATTGCAACTGACTTCTAGTGAAATTGAAATTGTGGCTGATTTTGCCAAAGACAATCAAGGTATCGAACTGCAATTTTTAATCGGTTCAGATTTGACTGATAAAGAAATTGCAAGCCTGCCGTGCCACGAACAATTAAAAAATGATCTGTTGGGATTTTTGTTTGATATTGATCGCGTACCTGCAAGCCAACAAACCCAAGCCGAAGTCTTAGAATTATTATTTTTTTCGCTCGACCAAAGCATTTCTTGATCAAAATAGCTTTTCGATGAACAATAAATCATGCTTGGACATGATTTATTGGATCAAAATATTTGCGCGTTTATTCAAACGAATTTAAATTCACATGAGTTTCAAGTTCATCAATTAGCAGGCGATGCTTCGGCCCGCAGATATTATCGAATTATATTAGACCAAAAAACATATGTACTGATGCGCTGGGAACCCTTTGTTGCAGAAACATATCCGTTTTTAAGCGTTCTAAATCATTTTAAAAAATCCAACGTCAATGTTCCAACTGTTGTCGGTATCAGCGAAAATTTGGGTGTTATTTTGCTTGAAGATTTAGGTGATTTAACATTAGAAAGAAAATTTTGGGAATCTTCAAAACAAGAAGATTCGTGGCCCTTTTATCAAAAAGCTTTGGATGAAATTATTAAAATTCACACCACGGCGACCAAATTAAATTCAAAAACCACAGCCAAAGAAATTCAATTCGATACAGCAAAATTTCTATGGGAAATGAATTACGCCAAAGAACATCTGATCGAAGGCGTTTTAAAAGTAAATTTGTCGACGCAGCAAAAAACTGATCTTGAAAAAATATTTACAGATTTTTGTGAAAAACTGCATCACGAACCCAAGGTCATCTGTCACCGAGATTATCATTCCAGAAACCTGATGTTAAAATTAAACCAAATGTATGTGATTGATTTTCAAGACGCCCGATTGGGCCCAATTCAATATGATTTAGTCAGTTTGATCAAAGATTCCTATGTCGATATTTCAGATACGTATGCCGATCAAATGTTGAATTATTATTTCGATCAGACAACGTTTTTAACAGACCATAAAAAAACCAAAGATCAGTTTTTCTATATGTACGAAATCCAATCTGTTCAGCGCTGTTTCAAAGCCTGCGGCAGTTTTGCAAGCTTTATGAATATGCGACAGGACAAGCGTTACCTAAAATATTTAACGCCGACGTTGAAAAAGGTCATGCGTTCGCTGGCACATTTTCCGGAGTACAAATTATTGTTAAATATTTTAATTGATGCCGGCGCTTTTGAAAAAAATTATGAACAAATGTAACGTGATGATGTTCGCTGCGGGGCTGGGTACGCGCTTAAGACCTGCGACAAATTTAAATCCAAAACCAGTTTTACCATTAAATCAAATTCCATTAGGTTATTATGCATTACCGTATTTAGATAATCTCGAGATCGAAAATTTTGTTGTGAATACATTTTATTTACCAGATCAAATTCACAACTTGTATAAAACTGTACGCAGTAATGTCGAATTTTCAGATGAAACAGATTTTATCAAAGGCAGTGGCGGCGGTTTAAA
>JAYTMM010000358.1:0-3238 GCA_043728555.1 Pseudobdellovibrionaceae bacterium | reverse complement strand
GATTTCAAATTTATCTTGAAAAAGACAGACTCAGTTCAGATATTGAAATTGATGTTGTCGATAGTTCATTAAAACGTGATCAATCGAAAAAAACTTTGTCACGAAAACAAATTTTTGAAATGCCCGGTGCCAACGGCGATCCTGTGAAAGCCATTCAAAATTTAGCTGGTGTTAATCGCACGCAAGGATTTTCTTCGCAAATTGTTATACAAGGTGCTGACCCCAAAGACACAGCCTATGATTTTGAAGGCCACGAAATTCCACTTGTATTTCACTTTGGCGGATTAACTTCGGTGGTGATGCCCGAAGCGGTTGATAGCGTTGATTTTTATTCAGCAGGATATCAATCAGATAAATCACGCGCCTTGGGTGGGTTAATTTCATTAAAAACCAGAAATCCCGAAGTCACCGAACGTTACAGCAAGGGCTTGTTTTATGTCGACAATTTAAGTCTGGGTGGTTTGTATGAATCTAAAATTAATGACACCAGTTCTTTTTTGATTTCTGGCCGCTACAGTTACGTTGGATTTTTTTTAAAAACGGCATTTAAAAATAATGAAGCTTTGGATTTAACGGTGGCTCCTGAATTTATGGATATCACCAGTGTTTATCAGAAGAAAATATCAGATTCAGAAAATTTCAGGCTCTCATTTTTAGGGTCCCGTGATCGATTGGCTTTTGTGTTTACTGAACCTATCAAAGAAAATCCCAGCCTTCGCGGAAATTTTTCAAATACAGTTAATTTTTTTAGGCTTATTCCGCAGTATAATAAAAAAATCGATGATAAAAATAATTTTAAAACCAGTCTGGGCATTGGTAAAGATCAAATCAGTGTTGATATTGGTGAACGTTTTTTTAAACTGGACACGACAAACATCACAACACGCGGCGAATGGGAAAATAAAACTGCAAATGATTTAACGACACAATTGGGATGGGATAATTATTATTCAACGGCGGATGTTGATTTTAAAATTCCCATTCAACGTGGTTCAGGTGGAATTAACAACCCCGTGTCCAGCGGAGACGATCGAATTGCTCATATCTCGAAATCGAAAGTGAATAATTTGGGATTGTATTCGCGATTTGAATATAAACATAACGAAAAACTAAAATTGATCCCAAATTTTCGTGTTGATCGTTTTTCTCAGACCAAAGAGACATTTTTTTTACCGCGCTTTGCTTCGCAATATAATTTAGACGATTTTAAATTCTTTAAATTTGCAACTGGTTTGTACGCGCAAAATCCAGAACCCCAAGAATCAAGTCTGTCGTACGGAAATCCAGATATCAAAGCCCCACGTGCAGTGCACTATACATTTGGTTATGAAGTTGACTTTAAGCTCGGAGAAAAAAATGGGATTTCATTAAATACAAATTCTTTTTATCGTAGTTTTTCAAATTTAGTTATTCAATCTGCAAAAACAATCAATCGGGACGGTGTTGACGTTTTCGAAGTCGTCAATAACGATGGCACAGGGCGCGCTCAAGGCGCTGAATTTTCTGTGAAGTACAATTCAGATAATATCGCATTAGCATTAGCATATACCTACACCGAAAGTTACAGATCAGATCCTGTTAACGGAGAATACCGTTTTCAGTACGATCAAACACACAATATCAATCTCATATCCAGCTATGAATTTACTAATTTATGGAAAATATCTGGCCGTTATAGGTATGTCACAGGGAATCCGAACACACCAGTGATAGGCTCAATTTACGATGCTGATAATGAAGCGTATTTTCCGATTCGAGGAGCAATTTATTCAGACAGAGATAAGGCTTTTCAGCAATTGGATTTACGTATCGATAAGAAATTTATTTTAGATCGTGAAATCTGGAGCATTTATTTAGATATTCAAAATATTTTAAATACAAAAAATCCTGAAGGATTTCAGTATTCGTATGATTATTCTAAAAAAATCGATGTCATGGGTTTACCATTGATTCCAGCCCTTGGATTAAGAGGAGAATTTTAATATGAAAAATAATTTACGAAATTTTTTAATTTTTTCAACGTGTAACATAATTCTTTTGTCTTGTGATAAAAATGAATTGCCAAAATTTAACGAATTAAATTCTGTTCGTGTCATTGCGATGATAACATCCACGCCTGAAGTCAACCCCACGGATGTTGTGACGATGACTCCGGTAATCAGTGATGTTAATTCGACATTGGCACTGACGGATTCAGCACAGACGTGTGTTGATCTAGGTGTGGCGTATGGTGTGACTCCGACGTGCGAAGGAAATCCTACGAAAGTCGTCATTCACGCAAACAGAACATTAACTTTGCCTGGCTTGGGCAGCAACTGGACGGGAAATGCAGATGCATTTGTCGTAACAATTCCAAGCGCATTGATTATATTTACGGGCAGGTCAGCGGCTGAACAGTTTAACGGTGTAAACTATTTGGTCGAATATATTTTAAAAAATTCAAGCGGCACAGAAATCAGATCTTTCAGGCGAATTGTCGTCAGCAATAAGACTCCGAAAAATACAAATCCTGTGATCACTGATATTTTTTCAAATGGCGTTACGATGACAACATTACCATTGGGATTAAAAGTGAACTTATCATCGGATTTAGGTTTAACATCATCAGAAAATTACCAAGTTCAAGATTTTAATAATGTGGTAACGACAGCGAATGAATTATTATCTGTGACGTGGATGATCACGGACGGAAAAACTAAATTTTTCAGATCCGACGTCGGTCAAACCAACGAATACACTGGTCCAGATGCCGCGCCCACCGGAAGATCAGCCTATGTGTTTGCCATAGCCCGTGATAATCGGGGCGGTGTTACAGTGATCAAAAGACAGTTTTGATATAGACCGTATATTTTTTTGCTAGAAATTATTTTTTGATCTGATATGGTATTTATAAGCGAACATTAACAACAAACAACGGAGCATCACATGGCTAAAAGCACTGACAAACCGAAAGAGACTAAAGGCAAACCTAAATTAACAACAAAAGAAAAACAGCTTAAGAAAAAAGAAAAAGCTGCTAAAAAGGGTTAACTTGTTTACGTGGGCTCATTTTCGAGCCCTCTTTTTTGTTCCTATCAATTTAGAATATGTGATTATGCTCGAGAAAATTGGGTCATTCGTAAGTTAGTTTTGACTACTCACAGAACAAAGCTCTGAGTCCTGCATGATCTCGTAAGTAGGATAACTTAATATCGTACCAACCATTCACGCGAATTTTTCTATCGTCCAAAATATTTTT
>JAYTMM010000357.1:0-19457 GCA_043728555.1 Pseudobdellovibrionaceae bacterium | reverse complement strand
GGATGTCATGCGTTCAATTGGTATAGATGTGGGTGACGATTCAGTCAAAATTGTTGAACTGATTCAGAACAAAAAAACAATCACATTAAATTCTCTTTTTGAAAAAAAATTGTCTTCACAATCTGCACCGCATGATCGAGAAATTGAAGCTATCGAATTTGTCCGTCATATCCTGACTGAAAACGATTTCACTGGCGCCAGATTCTGTATGTCGATTCGCCAAGACAAAGTCACTGTTCGCACAAAAACATTTCCGTTTTCTGATCGTATTAAAATTCAAAAAAGTTTATCCTTCGAACTGGAAGAAGATATTCCGTTTGATCCTGATCTTTGTTTATTTGATTACAAAACAATTTCTTTTGAAGGTCACTCAGCCACTGTTTTAGCGCTTGCTGTACCCAAAGTTCATATTGAAAAAGCATTATCACTGGCCAAAGATTTTGGTATCGAATTGCATTTATTGACCGTTGAAGGCTTTGCATTTTCAAATCTGTTAGAAAATTGGCAAGAAGCTGCGCCCGTCACTGAACCAACTCCTTCTGAAATTGAAATACAAGACGAAGACACTGCCTTTTTAACTCGAAATAAAATCGATATCGTTTTAAATATCGGTCACAAAAAAACTTTACTGTCAGGCATGTCAAAAGGTCGCGTTATTTTTGTTCGAAGCCTGATGTGGGGCGCCGACAACGTGCTGCAAGAAATGTTGAAAAAATATCAACTACCTTATGTTGAAGCGCAAAAAGCATTACAAACAAATGCTTCGCTTTATTTATCAAAACAGAACCTCAGCTTCGAAGAAGCCAATTTGGCCACGACGATTGAAACATCACTCAGAGATTTAGTTCGCGATTTGCAGATGTCATTTTTAGAATTACAAAGCTCAACATTTTCACATATTGAAAATGTTTATTTAACAGGTGGTCTTAGTCAGCTTCCGCATTTAGGAACATTTCTGACACAGCATCTGGAAATCCCCTGTAATCAAATTCAATTATTAAATTCATATTTAAAGCCTGATGAAACTACGGCTTCGCAGCAAAATATTCAATTTCGTTTTACCACAGCTGTTGGCATTGCGCTTGAGGCTTATAAGAAACCCAGAAATCCTTCTTTACAATTAATCAAAGGTGAATTCTTAAATCAAAATAATAAATTTAAAAATTTTTGGAATTCTTGGGGCACGTTAACTCAAATTGCTTTAGCCAGTTTTTTTATTTTATTTACGTGGAGCTATTTCAGAGAAGATTTTTCTAAAAGTTTAGATGAAAAAGGTTTGGACGTATTAAAAGCACAAGCTAAAACCGTTGCTCACCTTCCAAAAAAACAAGCCAATGAAAAAGGCGTGACAAAATACATCAAAGATCACAAAAAGCGAACGCAGGAAATGAAATTGGTCACGCAAATTGCATCAATGAATTCAGCCTTAGACATTTTAAAAAAACTGAGCGATCAGGCGCCGAATAAAGAACAATCTAAAATTGATCTTGTGCAGTTTAATGTCAAAGATGATTTGGTGCAGATTTCGGGTTACGCAAATTCACCCAAAGAAATCAGTTTGTTTTCACAAAAATTATCGTCGTTATCAATCAATAATAAAATCAATCAAGACGCTACAAATTTAGCAGCCCAACCAAATCGCGTGGCCTTTGCATTAAGTTTTAAAACAGATCGAGGGCTTGTCAAATGAGTCGCCTGCAAGAACTTACTGAAACATTAAAAACCAAATCGGCGGAAACTTTTGAAAAAATAAAAGAAACCGAATCTTATCAAAAGATTTCTGATCGTTACGAAAGTTTAAGTCCTGCTGGTCAGAAAATGACAAAAATTGTCGTTGGGATTTTAATTTTATTTATTTTCTTATTTATTCCGCTCAGTCAATTTTCAACATCCAAAGATTTTGTCACAGCGTTCGAGGACAAACGCACACTGATTCGTGATTTATTTAAAACTTATCGCGAATCAAATTCATCATCTCGTTTACCCGAAGCACCGACGTCAGATGCACTGATGGGTTCAGTGAACAATACTTTACAAAACGAACAGCTTCTGCCCGAACAAATTATTTCAGTCAGCATTGGCGCCGCCGAGGGCCGATTGATTCCCGCCAGTTTAATGACCAGTGTTATTGATGTTAAATTGGCTAAATTAAATTTACGCCAAGTTGTTGATATCGGTTCGCGCCTCAGCGGAATTTCACAATCTGTAAAACTCAAAGATCTATTGATGAACGCAAATACAGAATTGGCCGGTTATTTCGACGTCACGTACAAACTCTATGCTTTAAATGTTCCTGCTGCTCCGGTTGAATTACCGCCAGAGCCTGAAACAAAGTCCGCGAAAAAGAAAAAAAATGATTCTGGTGATGAAAAAGCAAATGATAAAAACAAAGGCGATGAGTAATCATGAATTCAATCATTATCGGATTTCGTTTTTTATTAAAACACAAATGGAAGATCAGTTTGCTCTTTGTTTTAACCCCTGTTTTTTTATTTGTATTATTTCCATTGGGTGATCTGAACGATTTTATTTCTTCAAAAATTTCACAAGCTACGAATAATAAAGTTTTTTTACAATTCGAAGAAATGCATTTAAATCCGCTAACAACGACCTTGAATCTTGATAAAGTTATTTTTGAAACAGAACAATTGGATGGCTTGACGATCGAAAAACTGTCAGCCACGCCATCCATTATGGCTCTGATCGCAAAACAACCTGGCGGAAAAATTTCAGCTGAAGGTTTTTTGGGTGGTACACTGAATTTAAAAATCATACCTGCAGAAAAAAACAAATCCGAACTGAATCTGACGGCTGAAAAAATTTCTTTAAAGGAAATTAAAAAATTAGTGTCGTCGAACTTACCGATCAGTGGAACTCTTGAATTAACAACAAATTTGATCGCTGACCCCGCTTTCGCCGATCAGCCCGAAGGCGATATCCAAGCGAAAATTCAAAAATTTGAAATGCCATCGACGTCCATACAATTGCCTGATCTGGGCAGTATAAATTTGCCTGAAATTAAATTTTCAACGATTGAATTAAAAGGCAAACTTCAAGGTGGACGTTTTTTAATTGAAACCGGCAAATTAGGTTCAAACACAGATGATTTTTCTGGAAGCATCAAAGGGGACATCGGCGTTGTCATTCAAAATATGAACGGACAAATGAAGCCTGTTGTAAATTCATATAATTTATCTATTGATCTACAGGCTAAACCCGCTTTCAAAGATCGCGCTTCATTTTTTCTAAATTTTATTGATCAATACAAAAAAGAAGAATCCGGCGTTACTCGCTATAAGTTTAAATTATTATCGACTGGCCCTGGCATCCCGCCTCAATTTTCAGCTTTAAACTAATCCCCATAATAGTGTTCAAATCCGGATTCCGAATCGCAAGTCTGCTATAAACTAGCTCTATTCGATCTCGGCCTGATGCGCTATGTGCATAATGAATTTGCAAATCAGAAGTCCTGATTGACTCATCAGACGCGTAAATACAAAACAATAAAAGGGGGATTTTATGTCTGGAATTAACAAAGTAATTATCGTAGGTCGCTTAGGTAATGATCCTGAAATGAAGGCCGTTGGCCAAGGTGCTACTGTCACACGTTTAAGTGTTGCAACAAGCGAATCTTGGACTGATAAAAATGGTCAAAAACAGGAACGTACTGAATGGCACCGTGTAACGGTCTGGGGAAAACTTGCAGAACTTTGCGGTAAATACTTAGCCAAAGGAAAACAAGTGTACGTTGAAGGAAAACTTCAAACACGCTCTTGGGAAGACAATGGCGTGAAAAAATACGCAACTGACATCGTGGCCTCTACAGTTCAGTTTTTAAGTGCCAGCGGAGCATCTGCAGGCAACGGACAAGGTTATTCGCAAGACAATTCAGCGGGAATGAATCAATCATCTGGTGGCGGCAACAATGGCGGCGCAGATTTTAATTTTGGCGATTTCGGACCAGAACCTACATTCAACCAATCCGAAGACATTCCATTTTAATTGGTCGTGTAATTTACATATTCAAAATATGAACACTCAAAAGGCCTAAGTCTAAAAACTTAGGCCTTTTCTTTTTTAAAAAATAGTCCGAGAATTTAAGTATGTGCAAACAACGTTTGCCGGATACGGAGTTCGACGATGTTTAAAGATCTAGTTTCAATTCTATTTTTCTGTTTAATTTTAGTCTCGTCATGCACTATTTACCAATCGTCGGATCGAAAAGCTTTTGAATCTGAAAGCCCCAACTTTAAAGTACAAAGTTTACAAAAAATCATATGCAGTTCTGAATCGATCAAAAATCAAGCTTCACAAAGTCGATTGATCACAATCACAGGCGACACATCGATCTGGGAACACATCATCGAGAATAATTCAAAATACGAATCTGAAAATATAACTGCGAAGGAATACTGTCTGTATGAAATTTCAAAATAAATTTTTATTCTTTTTTATTCTTTTTGTAAATTCGATCTGTTTTTCTGGGACAATTACTCAAGTTAAAAATAATAAAGCACTGGTCGATTTCGAAGACGAAACTGTTCAAGTTGGCGATCAATTTTTTATTTTATCATCAGACAAAAAAAAAGTGGCCATTATTCAAATTAAAATTTCAAAAAATAACAAGGCGATCGCTGACGTTATCAAAGGCACGGCTGTTGTTGGCGGAACAACACTTTTACGTCAAGGCAGCAATACTCAAAATGCGCAAATCCCTAAACCTGAAACTGCTTTTTTACGTCAGGATCTGATGCAAATGGGTTTTGTTTTTAAAATCATGTCGAACAGTCTGTCTGCCAAAGTTCAAGACTCCGCATCGCCCTTTCCTAATCAAGAAACTGTGAACATGTCTGGAACTAATTTTGGTCTGGGTGTCACACTTGACTACCCTGTGCTGGATTGGTTGCGCGCCCACGGCTTGGTCAGTTACGAACAGTACGATGTCTCAGCGAGCTCGCAATTTTTATCGTGCGATGGTAAAATATCCACAGATTGTAATGCGAAAATTTCATACTTGGGATTGCAGGGTTTAGCCAGATACGACATCACCCATACTAAAATGAACTGGTGGGTTGGCTTGGGCGGAACTATTAAATTTCCGCTTTCAAAAAAATCAACAGCACTGAATGTCGAGGGTCTGAAAGATTCCGATTCGTACACGTTGGGCGGCGGCCTTGATTATCATTTAAATAATAAAGCTTTTATCCCCGTCTCGTTTGAATATCACGCCTCATTAAACCAATCCGAAGAAGTTCCTACGATCAAACAAATTAGTTTGTTAGCTGGTTACGGTTTAAAATTTTAAGTCTGTTCTGATTTCGGACTTTATTTCTGAACAGGCACGGGATTATTTTTTAAATATAATGACCACGATGAGACCATCGAATTGTCGCTGAATCTGCAAAAATCTTTTTCGTTATGACGACTGTCGACAGCAAGCAAATTACGACCTTCGGCTTTGGCACAATTTAGGGCCGCCATATTATTCATCGCAGGATGTTCGATTTGCACATTTTCAACTTTCTTTTTTGAAATAGCATAGGCTAAACAATCGGGTTTGTTTTTTTTATAACAAGATACATCTAATTCTAGCTCATCAGTTTTTTTTGTTTTGAAAATTGTGTACTTATCGTCCAAAAACAAAGCGTATTCATCAGGTTTTAATTTCGGAACAGTTGGGTGCTGAATGACTTTGTTAGCTTCAGCTGCAAAAATTTGAACAGACACGAACAGTGTGCATAGCATATTTAAAAACTTCATATCTTTATCCCGTCTTAATAAAAAAAGGCAGAAATTTCTTTCTGCCTTTAAATTTTTTATTTCTCAATAATTAATTAATCGAAAAATTCGTAGCTTTGAAATGGTGCGATCTCGATCACTTTAGACGGCAAATTCAAATTTAAAACTGTCGAACGATTAGGTTCAACATTAAATAAATCACCATTTTGATTTAAACCGAATGTTACTCCTGCTACTTTGTACATACGAGAATATTTTTGATCCAAACGAAGTGCGGCTGGTTTTAAATACGCCGTTGTACCTTGGCAACCGATTTCAAAAACATCGCCCGTTTCAGTTGTGATGTGCGCAACTTTTGCTGCACGATCATAACCATTCGGATAAATTAATGCAGAAGCCAATACACCTGCTGGCATATTTACGTCTTGTGTTGTCGGTGATTTTGGATCGCAAGTAAACTTTACAGAATTTTTATAAATACGCGCCGTAAATTGGGCGCCATTATGAACATCCATTAAATTTTCTTTCTGAGCCACCGGTTGCGCGTTGTATTCAGTCATCATATCGCCTGCAGATTGTTTAATTTCACCTTCGTTACGTGCAAACACATAGCGTGCGTTTTGCGTACGATCCGTAGGAATCAAAACCATGTGCTGAGCGCGTTTAAAAATACGACCCGCCAACGGAGCTTGACCTAATTTATCGACTTTTAACGTAGCTGCGTTGATCACATTGAAATTTAAATCCGCAGTTAACATCATTAATTGTTCTGTGCGATTAATTTTAACAGGATTTTCAAAAGCCTCGTCCGCGTAAACGACAGATGATGATTTTGCATAAGCCTTTAATGCTGGCGACAACCCCTGAGCATATTTCGCAAGCTGAGCATACGTTTCAACAGTCACAGCATATGAACCCGTATCTGAAATTTTTGTGTCACAAGCGCCTTGAATTCCAGCACGTGGACCTTTTGAACATGTCACGTGCGGGTAACCGTCAATATGACGAGCTTCGTGCATAAAAACACTGGCGCGATCAAGTGACGAAAAACTATCCGTCAATGCAGCAGGACAAACAGACATTGTTTTACCAAACATCGGCTGAACATAAGCAATCACACCTTTGGGACAACTTTGTACAACACTGATATCATCGATACGACCGATAAAATATCCATACCAATCACTGGCGAATTTTCCAGAAAATAAATCGTCTTTACTTTTAACCATGTTCGAATCAAACGCCGTGCGCTTCATGAACATCATCGACGACAATAAATGCCATGTCTGAGAATTATCATTACAAAATTCTTTCCCAGCAATATTTGAAAACTGAGAAAAATGGCTTGCGATATCTTGCAAATCTTTTTGCGCGATACAATCATTTGATGCCGGTTGATTTGGCGGAGTCGGCTGTGGTCCGATTCCGATTTGAGCTGTTGCAGTTAATGCAACCATTGATGCAATCACGATCAGTGATTTTTTAAGTACGTTCATAAGGCCCCCCATTATGATGATGTTCGAAAAATTCATTTTTTCAAAGCTGTACGAATATTCAAACACTAGACCAAAGACTGATCACGAAAAAAATAAGGGTTATCGATGAAATTCTTGTAATTTACGTTGTGCGTAATTTCGGATTTTTAAATCCTGATGATCCTGAGCGATCTGAGTCAGTGATTCTTTTGCGAAATTGTCGCCATCCTCGGCTCGCATAAACAGACTGTCGATTTCCATATACCGCAAAGCATATTCTTGCCCCCGCTTCACTTCGTCTTCCGAGTGCGGCTGTGGATTCGGAAAATCTGGCATTTTCTTATTTATTAAATCACTTAAATTTTGATTCGCATCCGCGCCCGAATATAAAGTCAGTGCGTAATTTGAAAAAATTCTTTCGTTCATCGGCAATTCAGAATTTGTGATTTTATTTTTTAATTCTGAAATTTGATTGTCAGACAATTGGTTTACGAAATTTTTGGTGTTTTGTTCTGATGATATCGGATCTTTGATCGGAATTTCTAAATTTTTAACAGATACCATAACCCAGTTTTTAAATTCATCGTCAGGAATTTTTCTGTCTGTTTTTTTAGATTCAGACTTTGATGTATCTGCTGATACCGACTTCGAATTTATTTGAATTTGCTGATTTTGTTTGTCTTTTGGTTCTTTTTTAGTTTCTAAAATTTGAGGTCCCAAGAAGGCCAAAATCCCAACAATCGCGGGAACAGCCAACATCAATATTAAATTAAATTTCGTATCTTTTCGTAACATTTATTTTTAACCTACAACTCGCTGAACGCCGATAATGCCTTTGATTTTTTGCAAACCTAAAATCGCATTGTTCATCTGAGTTAAATCTCTGACGCTGATTTCAAATAAACAAATTGCTTTTTTATCCCGCGTAGTTTTAATTTGCGCCGATTCAATGTTGATTCCTTGCATAGAAAATGATTCTGACATTAATTTTAACAACCCCGGAACGTCTTGACCGATGACTTCTAATTTCACTTGGCGTTCTTGACCAATGCCGGCCATTTTCGAAGCCCACGCAACGTTCACACGCCTCATCAGATCCAATTCGAAAACCTTTGCGCAGTTTGACGTATGAATTGTAATACCCTTACCTCGACTGATAAAACCACTGATCGCATCACCGGGAATGGGGCCGCAGCATTTTGCAAAATGCACCAAAACGTCTTCCATTCCGTCGACCATCACCAACGAATTTGTTTTTCGAGTTTTTGATTTCGCAGACTTTACGACTTTCTCCATGAAGGTCGCAGTTTCTGATTGTTCATTTTTTTCAATTTCTTTTTGAATTGCATCAGGGCTTAAATTATCAATTAAATGTCGGGGTTCGAATTTGCCATAACCGACTCGGGCATGCAATTCTTCAAGATCAACGATTCCGCAATCGGACATATATTTATCAAAGTCAGTGCCCTTTAAATATTTCGCAGCGGCAAGGCTGAATTTTCTGAATTCTTTTTCAACCAATTCTTTACCAATAACAATGGCATTTTTTCGCTGTTCATCTTTGACGAATTGTCTGATTTTTGATTTCGCTTTATTCGTAACAACAAATTTCAACCAATCCTTTGATGGATTTTGAGTTTTCGAAGTTAAAATTTCAACACGATCACCATTTTGTAATTTATGTTTCAATGGAACAATGCGGCCGTTGACTCTGGCCCCCGTGCACATACCGCCTAAATTTGTATGAATTGCGTAAGCTAAATCGACTGGCGTTGAAGCGTCCGGTAGCTCACGCACATCACCCTTTGGAGTAAAAACATAAATGTCTTTCTCCATCAAATCGGTTTTAATTGTATCTAAAAATTCATCCGGATTTTCACTTTGCTGATGAAGTGTTAATAAATCCCGCAACCAGTTTGCTTTTTGCAATTCATCCTGAGTCAAATCACCGCGCTCTTTGTAATTCCAGTGCGCAGCAATTCCTTTTTCGGCGATGAGGTGCATGTCCTCAGTACGAATTTGAATTTCAATCCGGTCGCCACCAGGGCCCAATACTGTCGTATGCAATGATCTGTAATTATTTGATTTCGGCATCGCGATGAAATCTTTAAATCTGCCAGGGATCGGTTTCCAGATCGAATGGATATAACCTAAAACTTCGTAACATTCGACGATGCTTGAAACAATCAGCCGAAACGCCAACACATCAAAAATTTGATCGTAATCTAAATTACGCGATGTCATTTTTCGATAAATGGACCACAAATGTTTTGATCTGCCAAAAACTTTGTAATGTCTGACTGTTGATTTTGCCAAAACATCGGCGATACTTTTTTTAACGTCTAAAATATAACGATCGGTTTCGTGTTCAGTTTTTTCAATCAACTGAGTCAATTCAAAATATTTATCCGGACGCGAATATCTGAAACACAAATCTTCCAGTTCAATTTTTAATGCACTGATACCGATACGCCCCGCCAACGGACAATAAATTTCAAGGGTTTCTTGTGCGATACGATTTTGTTTTTCATAAGGCATATGGTTTAAAGTTCGCATGTTATGAAGTCTGTCCGCAAGTTTTACCAAAACCACACGCACATCTTTACCCATAGCGACGATCATTTTACGAATATTTTCGCCCTGTTTATCAAAACTATTTCTAAAATTCATTTGTCCGATTTTTGTCACACCATCAACTAACGCTGCCACAGTTTGACCGAATTCTTTTTGAATGTCTGCTAATGTAACTTCGGTGTCTTCGACCGTGTCATGCAAAAGCCCTGTGGCAATGGTGTCCACATCTAAATGCAACTCTGCTAAAATTCCTGCGACATTCAACGGATGAGTAATATACGGTTCACCGGATCTGCGCATTTGACCTTCGTGCGCTTTTTCTGCGAAAGCAAATACTCGCTCAATAAAATTTTCTGGCAAATTCGGATGATACGATTTAATTTTTTGAACAAGCTCATCGACATTTTTAATAGCCACATTCGACAATCTGTCTTCACTGATTTCACTATTATTTTGATCGGGTGATGAATCTGTGTTGATGCCGGCCATAGTTGAGTTACACATCCTGTAAACGTTGTTTACATTTATTTTAAAACAAAAAAACCTGCTTTATCAGCAGGTTTTTTCAATAATCACAATTTAACTGGTTATTTTAGAAAATAATAGACCAAAGGCCTATCGCGACTGAGTTCGGTGTTAGCCGCCCTTTGAAGGTTTTTCGATTTTATTCAAATCTGAAAGCATATCATCCATGGCCATTTCTTTTGAAACTTTCGGATCAAAAATAACGTTACCGATTGCAACTTCACGTAATGAATTTACGATATATTTATTGTTACGAGTTGAAACTGTACACTCTGCACCTTTTAATAATTGCTTAGCACGTTTTGCAACTAACAAAACTAACGAAAAACGATTTGGAACTTTATCTAAACAATCTTCAACGGTTACGCGAGCCACAAGAACCTCCACATTAAAATAAAATATATCAAAAATGAATTTGAACGAACTTTAGAAACTACTCTTAACCTATCCAATTCTCAACTGTTTTTTTGAATTCGGCAAAACTTCGGTCAAAGATGTCGTTAACGATCTGAACGTCAAATTCATGAGCCTTAGCCATCTCTTTTTCAGCATTCTGCATCCGAACATCCAAATCTGGCGGTGGAGCTCCATCACGCTTAATAACGCGACGCTTTAATTCCTCTATCGATGGAGGCAAAATGAAAACGGTCTTCGCATCTGGAAATTTTGACTTAAAAGTAGCCACACCTTGAATATCGATATCCATAATGACGACTTTATCTCTGGCCCAGGCCAAATTCACCTGTTCGTACGACGTTCCATACAAATTCGTATGAACTTGTGCCCATTCAATAAAAAAATCTTCAGATTGTTTTTTCAAAAATTCGTCTTTAGTAATGAAAAAATAAGGCTTTCCTTGGCTTTCATGATGGCGCATTTCACGCGTGGTGTAAGTAATAATATCATGTAGCCTTAAATCCTCGGCCGAAATTTTTTCAACGAAACTGCTTTTGCCAGCACCACTGGGCGCCGCCACGATAATCATTCTGGTTTTTTTGTCAGTTTTATTTTCCGAATTCATTCGACGTTCTGCACTTGCTCTCGGATTCTTTCAATCAAAGTTTTTGATTCCACAATTGATTCAGTGATTCCTGCAACTTGGCTTTTGGAACCAATCGTATTCACTTCACGCAATAATTCTTGGGTGTAAAAATCTAATTTTTTACCTTCAACAACATCCAATTCAATAATTTTTTCAAAATTTTTCAAATGTTCATTCAATCTGGTGATTTCTTCGTTGATGTCGGCTTTTTCTAATTGAATGACAATTTCTTGGGTGATTCTTTGTGGGTCAATCCCCTGAGCCGCAGCGTCTTTGGGTAATCGTGATTTTAACTTTGCTTCAAATTTTTCTTGCAGCATTTTATTTGCATCTTCGCGCAACTTTGAAATTTTTAAAACATACTTTTGTAAATCTTTTAAATTTTTTTGCAAATCTTTTTTTAACGCCAGGCCTTCGCGCAATCTTTCGACTTCAAATTTCTTCAACGCTGCTTCGAAAGTTTTCTTTAATAAGATAATTTCATTCGGAGCAATCTGATCCTGTTCTTCGATTTGAATCACATCGCTTTGTCGAGTGATCAATTCAAATTTAACAGCTTCGTTCATTTGCAAATCTTTGGATAATTTTTTAAAGGCTTTTAGATATTCGGCAGCTAATTTTGTATTCATCACAATTTTTGACGATACAGAATTTGTTTTTTGTTTTCTGGAAATATAAACATCAACGGTGCCACGCTTAATAAATTCAGTTAATTTTTTTTTCAAATCTGATTCAAATCCATAATACCCGCGTGGTAAATGAAAACGATTCTCTAAAAATCGTCCGTTCACTGCTCGTACGCTGACTTCGATTGAAACTTCGTTGGACTGTGATCTTGCAAGGCCGTAGCCCGTCATGCTTTTCATATTTTTATATCTTACTTTCATTCAGGAACAGGTCAATTTTCTGTTCAATTTCATTTTCTATAAGGCCATCAGCTGTGGACCAAAGTACTGTTTGATCCCGCTTGAACCATGTTTTTTGTTTTTTTATTAATTGCATCGTGCTTTGAATAATTTCAGCAGGTAAATTTTCTTTTGTTATCTCGGATTTTAAATACTTTAACACTTCAAAATAACCGACGGACCTGATCGGCGCCCAATCGGCATGATTATGTCCCATAAAATATTCGACTTCATTAATGATTCCGCTATCAAGCATTTTATGTGTTCGTTCGGTGACATTTTTAAATAAAACATCTTTGTCTAAAAATTTTCCAATTTTTATAAATGGAATTTTTAAATCCATTTTTTTAGAATTTTCAAATTCCGCTTGCAACTGAGTCATCGTTTGACCAAAGGCCCGTTTAATTTCAAGCGCACGTCCGATCCGGTACGCATCATTCACGTGGATTTGTGTATTTGGGTCAAACGCAATTAATTCTTGATATGCTTTTTCATTTCCGAAGTCTTTAATTTCATTTTCAATTTGTAATTTTAAATCAACTGAAATTTCTGGAACGTTAAACATTCCTTTTTCTAAGGCTTGAATATAAAACCCTGTGCCACCAACGACAAATAATGGAAATTTTATTTTTTTAGAATTAAAATTTTCACAGTCGATCAGTTTATAAAAATCACGCAAAAATTGTCCAGCGGTCATCTCGATGGGGGCTTGCACGTAATTATACAAATAATGTGGGATTTCTGATTTCTCGGCTTGTGTCGGAGCAGCAGAACCTATCACAAGCCCTTCGTAAAATTGGACACTATCAATATTTAATATACTGCCATTGTATTTTTTTGCCAACGACATTGCCCACTGGCTTTTACCTGATGCCGTCGAACCGATGACGAAAATTATTTTTTGATTTTCACGACTGTCAGAAGTCATTAATGAATGCGACCAAACATTTTTTCAATTTCTGTGAATGTCATCTCGATACTGACAGGGCGCCCATGGGGACAAAAGCTGGACAACGGAAATTCATCCATCGAAATTAATAATTCTTTCATTTCAGGCAGGCTTAAACTTTGTCCCGCGCGAATCACCGAATGACAAGCCATCGTGGCCAAAATATCTGAAATTGATTTTTCTAAATTAAAACTGCCACCGAATTCGACCGTGTCAGCAGCTAATTTCTCAAAAACACGCGGAAGGCTGGATTCTTTGACAAACTGCGGGGCGGATTTAATGCCGATGCTACTTGGGCCCATTTGTTCAATTTCAATTCCCATTTTTAGAATTTCAGCTTGATGAAATAAAATCGCTTCAGTTTTTTCCGGAGACAAATCAATCACCAAAGGAAATAAATAAGTTTGCAAATCAATAACCCCGCCCTGCCATTTGCGCATTAATTTTTCAAACGCGACACGTTCGTGCGCCGCATGCTGATCGACCAAAATCATTTGGTTGTCTTTTTGACAGACGATATAGGTTAAATTAATTTGCCCAATGACTTGAAATGATGACCAGTAGCTTTGCTTGTTGGCTTGATCTAAGACAACAGGGTGTCTTTGTACTATGTTATTTACTTGTTGTTCTTGAAATGAAAAATCTTTATTTTGAAACTGAGTTTTAAGTAATGATTCATCATTGAAAGCATAATTTTTAATTTCAGGAATTTGATAATTTGCAGAATAATTTGCAACACTTGACTGAATATTTAAATTTTTAGGAACCCAAGGTGCTGTTTCAAGCGCATCGCGCACACTGGCTTGTACGGCTCTAAAAGCAAGTGATGGGTTTTGAAATTTGACTTGGCTTTTTGTCGGATGAATATTGACGTCAATATCATGGGGTTGACATTCTAAATGGATCATGACGTTCGGGTATTCACCATGCATCAATAAATTTCTGTAGGCTTCCATCACCGCGGCTTGCAGACCACGATCTTGAATCCAGCGGTTCTGCGCAAAAATCCAAATGTTTTTCGATGTTTTTGCAACATCCTGAGGAGACGAAAAATAAGCCGTAGCTTTGTAGTCTTCGCGATGCGCTGAATTTTTAAATAATTTTTTACAATTTAAAACTTCACAAGCCCTGTCAATTGTATTTTCACGACGTGCGAAATACAGATCTAATTTTCCAGATTCGATCATTTTAAATTCAATATCTGATCGACTTAACGCCATGGCTTTTATCACATTTCGGATTTGCGCGTTTTCAGAGGCATCTGATTTTAAAAATTTTAACCGTGCCGGAACATTATCAAATAAATTTTCTATTTTAATCTCAGTGCCTTGATTTCGGCTGCCCGGTCTGATTTCAGAAAAATTTCCAAAATCAGAAATGATTTGAAAAGAATTTGAATCGTTTGAATCACGACTGGTTAAAGTCAATTTTGAAACGGCTGCAGCGCTGGCCAAAGCTTCGCCTCTAAATCCGAACGTTGATAAATTCCATAGATCATTTGTTTTTTGAATTTTACTGGTTGCATGCCGAGTTAATGCTAAAATTAAATCTGTTTTTGGAATACCCGACCCATTATCAGTGACTTTAATACCCTTACCACCCGATAAAATCTCTATATGAATTTCTGTGCTACCTGCATCGATTGAATTTTCTATCAGTTCTTTAACTAAATGTGCAGGTCGTTCAACAACTTCACCCGCAGAAATTTGATTTACAACATCTAAAGGTAAAATTTGAATCGACATTAAAATAAAATCCCTAATGACAAAGCCCCGTATGATTTCTTATCCCAGTAATACCTAAGACCTATGTCAAAACTGAGTTTTTGAAAATGAAAAATCAGGCCTGATTCTAAAAAAACTCCAACGGTCATGTCTTGCAAAGTATAACTTTTGGTTTGAGTGCCCGACAAAGACTTAACTTCGAACTGTGTGTATTTTAGAAAGGGCCCTGCACCGTAGTGCAATGTTGTGTTCGCACCCAATGCACTGATATTTAAAATTTCAAAGTCTGTCCACAATCCAAAACCGCTGGCTGATTGGCCCGTCAATTCTTTGTAATAAGCTGGTGCATTAAATGCGGCCATAACATCCCATGAAAATGACGATGAAAAGTCACTCAGTTCTGGATAATTTCGATAACCAATTGCATACAGATCGCCGATTTGCACAGCGCCTGCTGTTTCTTCGTGATAATTTATTAATTGTAATGTGATACCCTGATAAGACAATTTTTCTGAGTCTTCGTCGTCGGGGTCTTCATCGTCATTTTTTTTATTTTTTTGTTTTGCGTTTGTGTTTTTTTTATTTTTTTGAGCATTGGTCTCTTCGATGTCGTCTGCGAATGGCTTTTCTTTTAAAACGCCTTCACCTTGAATATCTATATCCGTGTCAGGTACGTATCCGATTTTTCCGTCTTTCATTCTGATTTGATAAAATGGACCTTTGGGTTTATTCGAAATCGAATAATAGGATCCGGGATCAATTGTTTGAATGACTTCAGCATCAAAGCTGCTGGCGCTATAAATTTCAACGCCAGGATTTATGGCTTGAGCTTTTTTTTCTGCGAAAGAAAACATCGAAATTAATAAAATACTAATAAAAATAAAAACAGATCTTTTTTTTATTGAGCTCATGAAATCAGATTATGCACTGTTATTTTTAGCCGCGTAAAGAGATATTTTCTCCGCGTGATGCGTGAACTTTACGTTTTGGCATTGGTACAGCCGGTCGCAATAAATACTCGGGGCGCGTTGCGCGATAATCCAAAAATTCTTTGATTTTCAAGCCCGCTTTTTCTGGATCTCGTACGTATAAAACCGCATCGAATCCACAATTCTGGCAAATCATCGATTGGCGCCATTTAATCTGCGCAAAAATTTCGCCTGTAATTAATAAAAAACCTAATATGACTAAGCCGCGCGGGTCAAAATTGTGCCAGATTGTATTTGTTAATACAAAACTAAGGCCCGATAAACCCAAAATTGTGGCGAAACTTAAATTTTTACTTCGATAGACCTTGCGCGGCACTTTGCAAAAAGCACAAAAACAAGACTTTCTTTCTGGAAACAACTGAAACTTCATATAATATATATTGCCATAAAAGCTGTTTTTTTTCTATGCTGACACCAGTGATTTCAAATGAACCAGACCTTAGATTTGCTTTGCGACCCAATTGCCTGATTACGCGCAGACCTTTGGTGTTCCTAACGCCTCCGCGCAGCGTTTTTCATTACAAAAATGCGTGGGCTGAAATTTCACATATTTTGTACGAACACGGATACAAGGTCGAAATTTTTCAACTGCCCTTTCAAAATATCAACGCACAAAAAAAAGTTCTCATCAGTGAAAAAATACGACTGCAAAATTCTCATGTATTTATGGATTCAGTGACATTTGAAAATTTAAAAACTGAACTGGCTGGCTTAACTGATTCGACACTGACAGTGATTGGGTCGCCCCCCTTGAATGATGTTTTGAATTTCAAACCTGATAATAGACCCTGCCCTCTCAGATATTTTATACATCAAATATGGTGTCAGATTTTAGGTCTGAAAACACCAGCTTATAATGAACTTTTGATTCGCAATACAGAAAAATCATGGTATTCTTTTTTAGATCATTGTGTTCAATTGGCTGAAATAGATTACGACAAAGATTAAGTTGCCTTTAAAATAAAAGTCCTACAGAATTTAAATATGCGTGAAGTTAATCCAGATCATAATTCAAACAATTCTGATTCAAAAATCGATTTTAAAAACCTGATTGAATTTTTATTCGCATTTGTGAAAAATCCCATCGAACATATTGCAAAAATTCCTGATTGGAACTGGGCTTCAATATTTTTTGTACAAATCATGATTGCACTTTGTTCCGGTGTACTGGCTGGATTAATTAAATTAAATATTTATCGAATGGCTGCGGGCGTATTTATAATGCCGTTTGTGTCGACGATCACATCGTTATTAATGGCCACATTCTTTTATTATTATTTACAATTTTTTGAAAACAGGACTGAAAATTTCAGAAAATTATTTACGTTCGTCATTTTATCATCGATTCCATTTTATGTGTTTCAAATTGTCTCGGAATATTTCGCACCAATTACATTGATTGGATTTGGTTTTTCATTTTTATTAGCTATAGTTGGCCTGAATGAAAATTTCAAAGTCGAGAAAAAACGTTGTTATCAATTGATTGGCCTATTATTTGTTTTAGTTCTGGTGACTTGGATCACCAATCGATATTCGTCGAATTAGCCTAAAGATTTTTTATTCAGTTCAAAACGTTTCTGTGATAATTCCTGTAATGTTTTAGCCAAAAATAAATTTTTCGCCAATAACTGATAAAATTTTTGCAAACTGATATGCATCAGTACCGAATCTTTGTCTGCGATAATTGTTGCTGTCCGTTTCCCTTGATTTTGAAATAATGACATTTCACCGATCATTTGTCCCTGCGAAATTTTTGCGACAATTTTATTTTGAATTTGCACACTGAACTGCCCCTGCACAACAATATAGGCGCCGTTTGTCACATCGTTCTCAGAACATAAAATTTGATTACTTGCTATTTTTACAATATCACCACCGAATGTCAGTTCATCAATTGAATCCGTCGGAATATTTTTAAAAATTTCAGAATTTAATAAAGCTTGCTGAATCCAAAATCTATGAACCAGATGCTGAGCTTTGTCTGAATTTAAATATTTATCCATAAAGGCAGAATTACCTGTAATTCTTAAAACTTTCGATTGCTTAACAGCAACGATATCGGCTGTTCTTGGTACACCCAAGAAAAAACCCATTTCACCAAATACAGTATTGGGTTTTAATAAACTGATAAATTTTTTAGTCTGCGCACCTTGACCATAAATTGCGGCCTCGCCGCTTAATAAAATAAACAGATATCTTGAAAAGACATCGCCTTTTTGGCAAATCAACGCTTCTGCTGGAAAGTCTAAAACATCAGATTCTTTCAGTAATGTTAAGGCGACTTCCGAATCTAAGGATCGCAAGAATGGCAGTTTAATTAATTCTTTCAGGTCTTTTTTAGGATCAATCGTTGATTTTAATTGTGACGTCGTTTGTTGTTTTTGCACGTTCTGATTTGTTGTTTTAATTTCAGAAAAATGTTCATAAAAATTCTTATTCGAAATCAATTTCATCTGAACAATTTTTTGAATCAAATCATACAGATGAGCAAAATTAACCAACCACCCGCTTTTTAAACCATTCAAAATCAATTCTTGAATCGTCGCTTTGTTTTCAAGTTGTGCTAAATACTGAATTTGTAATTCGCTCAGAGTCGCCTTTAGCTGTTGTGGTCTTTGCGATAAAATAAAATTCAGAGATTCATTTTCGATTTGCATTTAGACGACCTGTTTCCCAAAATAATCTACCGTCAGATCAGTTTCTGAAAAACCACATTCACGGCATTTAAATACAAAATGACCTTGAGAATTTGTATCCAAATATAAAATTGACTCTGGATGGTTTGGACATTTTTTATTTTGACCGGCTGTGTTTTCTTTAATTTGATCTACAAGCTCATGGACAATATTTGTGTCATCATCAAAACCTTTTAATATTCGTTCTCCAATGACTTTTGTTGAAAAATTTTGCCCCGATAAACAATCTGCAATATCTGAATCAATTAAAATTTGATCTGCTTGCGCAATTGAAGTCAATCGGCTGGCGAATGGTAATGGCGCACCAATTGCTGAAAATGTTTTAAAGTATTTTTTATCACCATAAAAACCAACATTCGCAAATCCAACTGAAATACCTACTCTGACGTGCATTTCGCTTTTCCAATTCAAAATGTAAAATTCACGATCACGTTGCAGCATTTCACGAGCCTCAATAGCAGCCATACATGTTCGTTCAATAAAATCTTGCCGCGTAACGGGGCTGTTTGCAAATGCCAGTACACCGTCACCATGAAATTTATCAATCGTTAAATCGTATTTTAAAAATATACTTAAAACTGTATCTAAAAACCTGGCAATAACTAATTGAACTTTATCCTGATCTAACTTTACAACTCGCTCTGTTGAATTAACGATATCAATAAAAATTGCACAAATTTTCGAACGTTTCATAGATTCATCTAAATTAATTTTACCAGATTTAATAGCTTCAACAACTTGCGGAGAAAATTGCGCTGACAATTGATTCAGTTTTGTCGCTTCAATTGTTTTTGTTTTAATAATTTCTTCACGAAGCCTGAGCTCTTCTTCGAGGTTGA
>JAYTMM010000356.1:0-2610 GCA_043728555.1 Pseudobdellovibrionaceae bacterium | reverse complement strand
GAGCTCTTGATTTAAAATTTATTCTTCGTCCGTAACCAAATCATCTTCGGTCAACGTCATTTTTTGCATGGCCTTGTTCATCATCTCAGCTTGAACACTGGTGAAATTCGTAACTGAATGAGCCTCGATCGCTTTTTTTGTGTAACCGCCGTCTGAATTCATGGTCCACGTTTGTGCTTTGTCATTCCAATAAGTTTGCAGAATATCCCACAGTTTTTCTTTGGCCAGTTTATCGTAAACAGGGCAAATCGCTTCGACCCGCGCGTGCAAATTTCGATACATCCAATCCGCAGAGCCAATATAAAAATCACCATCAACGGGATTTTCATGACCGTTTCTGAAATAAAAAATTCGGGAATGTTCCAAAAATCGGCCCAATGTTGATTGAACAAAAATTTTCTCGCTTAAATTTTTTGTGTTGGGTTTTATGCAACAAAATCCACGTACAATCATTTGAATCAAAGTTCCTGAATTTGAAGCCTCGTACAAAGAAATTGAAATATCATTTTCTTCCATATTGTTGCATTTCATCATGATGTGCGCTGGACGATTATTTTTTGCATGTTCTGATTCACGTGCAATCAGATCTTTGAATTTTTGAAACATATTTATCGGTGCAATCAATAAATGTTGATAATCCGATTTTAAAGATTTTCCGGTCAGATAATTAAATAATTCTAAAATTTCACGAGTGATATTTTCGTTCGCAGTTAATAACCCGATGTCTGTGTAAAACCGCGACGTTGATACATTGTAATTTCCGGTACCGATGTGCGCGTACGTTCGAACTTTGTTATTTTCTCGACGTACAACCAAACACGTTTTTGCATGTGTTTTTAATCCGACCACACCATACACGACATGCACACCCGCATTTTCAAGTTCTTGGGCCCAATAAATATTTCGTTCTTCATCGAAGCGTGCCTTGAGCTCGATCAAACAGGCCACTTGTTTGCCTTCAGCGGCTGCTTCGATCAATGCTTTAATAAATGGACTGTTATCGCCCGTTCTGTACAACGTCATTTTAATAGCCAGCACATCAGGGTCATGAGCAGCTTCAGTAATAAATCTTTCGACCGAGGACGAAAAGCTTTCGAACGGATGATGTAATAAAATATCTTGTTTACGAATATGATCAAAAATTGAAATTTGATCCGACAGCATTTGTGGAACAACCGGTGACCACGCTGAAAATTTATGTTCCGGCCAAGATAATTTTTGATTCAATAATGAAAAATCAGAAATATCAAAATCAGACGGCATATCATACAGGTCTTCGTCTTTTAATCCTAATTCTTTGACTAAAAAATTTTTAAGCCATGGGTCTGTGCAAGGGCCAACTTCAAGCCTAACGATTTCAGCGAACCGACGTTGACGAAGTTCTTCTTCGATCATAGCCAGTAAATCTTCGGCGTCATCATCTTCTCGATCCGAATCGGCGTTTCTGGTGACTTTAAACAAAACGGTCCCTGCAACTTTCATTGCTGGGAATAGGTCATTCACGTAGGCCTGAATGACTTCGATCAAATGTATGTAGGACGTTGAATCTTCGATTTGAATCCACTGATCAATCAGTTTAGGAATTTTCACGCGTGCGAATATTTTTTCATCATCATTGGATTTATTTTGCGTCAGTGATGATAGCGAAACACCCAATGATGTTGATAAATTTGAAATGAATGGAAATGGATGGCCCGGATCAACTGATAAAGGCGTCAAGATCGGAAAAATCTGTGACAAAAAATAATGTCTGATAAATTTTTTATCAGCAGGTTTTAATTGATGAAAATGAATAATTTTGAAATCGTTCACTGCTAATTCTAAAATAATATTTTTGACCAACTGACTTTGTGTTTCTAACATCTGCGGCATAACCTTTGAAATCATGGCCAACTGTTTTTTTGGCGGATGCCCGTCTGAAGATTTAGGACTTAGACCATAAGCGATTTGGCGTTTTAATCCACCGATACGTTTCATGAAAAACTCATCTAGATTTGAACTGGAGATCGACAAAAACTTCATTCGCTCTAACAAAGGATTTTTTGTGTCGGCCGCTTCAAATAAAACGCGCAAATTAAAATTCAACCAACCTAATTCGCGATTATTAAAAATATTCGAAGACGATTTTGTAAATTCTTGGACAGAGACTTTTTTCTTCTTGCGAATTTTTTTTCGAATATTTTTTTCTGTCGGTTTTTTCGGCTTTGTTGATTTTACAGCTTTTTTAGTCATTGGCGTCCCGTTTTGATACACTCGTATCGTTTCATATTACCATTTGATATTACCATTTGGAATAATGCAGACTCAAGTCAAGATCCGGTCAGACCTGACCGATAAGTCATGCATGACTGGATCATTAGCTCGCTATCACGCACGAAGCCCACGATACACACTGGATACTCAAGACAATCATCTTGTCAGATATTCAGGTGCCGAACGGTTTTCTTGGGAAGAAAAAACTGAATTAAAAAATATTTCACTGACTGGACTTTCGTTCGTAGCTTCTGCCGATTTATCACCGCAATTAGGCGAAATTATAAAAATACAATTCGCCGTTCCGGGGTCTGAAATGATGGCGTGTTATGGTGTGGTTACTCGGATTGAACAAAC